>JAQTRB010000089.1 GCA_028712015.1 Syntrophales bacterium | reverse complement strand
GATGCCAGATATTTTCTTGAATCAATTGGAGTAAAGCCATGAACGCCATGAAATACAAAGGATATGCAGCTCGTATCGAGTATGATGCCCATGACCGCATATTTGTAGGTCATCTGGTCGGTATACGAGACATCGTTGGGTTTCACGGAGTGTCTGTCGAAGAGCTTGAAACCGCATTCCATGAGGCAGTTGACAATTATCTTGTTGCTTGCACCAAACTTGGACAACAACCCAATAAACCGGTTTCCGGCAAGATATTGCTGCGAGTGCCGCCTGAAATTCATTCCGCAGCTATAATGGTGGCCGAAAGCGAGGGCAAAAGCCTTAACCAGTGGGCCGCCCATGTTTTGGCCGAGGCCGCGAACTGCAGTTGAACCAATATTCGCTGCCGGTTTGTGTTCGTTTTATAAGGCAAGTGCAGACTCACCCAGCGCTTTGTTTGCTCTAAATCATGAAAAGAATTTTTGAGATTTGTCTCGTGTGAGTAAGTTTTGAGTCTAATTTAGTTGAACCCTTCGGTGTTCGAAGGGCGGATTTTGGAGGTTGTCAGGGCATTTGCTCCTTCCTGATATCAGGCGTTCGGCAATTCTCGCGGAGGTCCACCCTTTCGGATCGTATTCGTTATAAAAATTTTTCTATTTGACCCAGCAAGGAATTTATGGTTAAAAGATAAACAGATTCTGTTGCATGATTCACGACGATCATCTGGGAAGTCTGGAATCATCAACTGTGTCAATCTGATTCTCAACATCAAACATATTGTCCTGAACATCCAAAGTAACGGCAGATTCTTCGCCGGTCTATATCCATTTCTTTTGCCATGTGCAGGTTTGAGTTTTGAGGCTGAAGCCCTGAGAACGCCACTGCCGCCGGGGAACCGCAATATTTTTCAGCGGATGATCCAGGATGCCGAGGTTATCGCGATCGGAACGGTAACCTCCCTGACGTCGTCCAAAACCCCGCAACCGCCCCGAAAAGCCCGGTCTGAGCGGGAACTTGTTGATCTCATCCTTTCCGCGACAGGAGGTCGAGAATGACCGCAACATCCATGACCCGTGGCTGTAAAAGATTCTCGAAATCCGCATCGGGTCAGCCACGAGAGAATCTGAGAGGAGTTTTGCTCAAATATTGAGCAGCGTCTTTCTTTGGTTTCGTTGACGTAGAAGACTTGAAAGACAAATGGTCATGGAAGAGTTCCAAACATGGATCGCGTTTAACATATTCGCTCCTGCTTTATCTGACACTTCATCAATGGGAGGTTTCAAATGAAAAGCAAGGTAAGGCGCCTCACTCATTTTCCTTTCATGCTGTGTCTATCCCTTTTGTTGCTGTTTGGATGTAACTCAGGCGGGGCTGATTCGCAACCCGCCGATCTGGTGATCAGAAACGCACAAATCTTTACCAGTCATACGGACCAACCCGACGCGGACACGATCGCCATCAAAGGCGAACACATCGCACATGTCGGCTCATTTGCAGGAGCCGCCCCTTTCATCGGGCCGGGCACTGAAGTCGTGGACGCCAAAGGTCGTTTGATTACGCCTGGTTTTGTGGACAACCATTGTCACGTGCTCTGGATCGGCGGCATGTCCTATCTTATGCCGCCCAATCTATTTGAATGCACCACGCAGGATGAAATCCTTGCGAAAATCGAAGAACGCGCCCGGAATAACCCCGATCTTCCCATGATCGGCGGTATTGGCTGGCGAATGAATCAATTGTCTGACGGGCCGCGTAAGGAAATCCTCGATGCCGTTGTCTCCGATCGGCCCGTGATGCTAATGAGCTACACCGGCCAGGCAGGGTGGTTGAACAGCAAAGCCATTGCACTGATGATCCAGCGCAATCCCGAAGCCTTCGCGCGCTTGTCTCCCGTGCGTGACCCTGAAACCGGGGAGTACACCGGTGAATGCAAACGTTATCATGTCATCAATATCCTGAACTATTTTTCGTGGGAAGAGCTGGGGGCAACAGTTGAAGAGGGCATCATGGCATCCATAACAGATGTTCTTGAAGAAGCGCTCTCCTATGGCGTGACCACCATGCACGATGTTCAAATCTATCCGGAGTTCATCCCGCTTCTTTTAAAATTCCGCGACCGAGGAGGTCTGGATAACGTCCGGGTGCGCGGCGCTTATTTTGTCGGTCCTGAGCGCCTCGACGACGAAGAGCAGTTGACGAGCGATTTGAACGAGTGGAAGGACATTGGACAAAGGGAAAACGGCGCCCATTTGCGCTTCGGGCAGTCGCTCAAATTTTACATCGACGGCACAATGGACAATCGCACATCCTTGCTGCTGGAACCTTATTCGGACGATCCGGCGAATTATGGCACGCCTGAATGGACCGAGGAGGAGTTCGACCGGATCACTGAAATCGCCGACGGGCTAAAGCTGCAGTGTTGCACCCATAACACGGGCGACGCGGGAGCGCGTCGGGTGATCAATTCCTATGCCAGGGCTTTGACCGTGAACGGCATGCGGGATGCCCGCCATACGCTCGAGCATTGCGAACTGCCCACTGCTGAGGATTGGCCGCGGATGGCATTATACGGCATGATCGCCTCGATGCAGCCTCAGCATTTTTATGACGACGGGGTTGAAAAAGGCCTCGGCCATGAACGCCTCCAACGCTGGATGCCGTGGAAATCCCTTGAAGAGGCGGGGGTGCGGATTTCTTTCGGCAGCGATTGGGCTGCCGGTCCCACCAACCCGGCATACGGTCTCGCTATCGCTACGCTGCGACTGAATTACAAAGGCGACAACGATTGGGGACCCAACGAAGCCATAGACATCCAGTCCGGCATTCGTCACTGGACAGCCGATTCCGCATACAACCTCTTTATGGAAAATGAGATCGGAACGCTGGAGCCAGGGAAATACGCGGATTTGGTCATATTTAATACCGATCTCCGCGAAATGTCTTCCACTGCGTTCTGGGAAACCCATGAGTTCGCCCTCGGCGCGCTCGACGATTTTGTGGATTTGACAATGGTGGGTGGACGGACCGTCTATCGGAAAGATGGAACAGATCTGAATCTTTCCCGATAAAATCTCTTTTCCACGAGAATAGACCTGAAAATGATCGGGAATCGAGAATGGCAGCCGGGTGCCTCCAATAAGCGGTGCCACCGGCCCGGCTAAACCCGGCACGGGCTCGCCATCGTTCCGGTCGATTACGCACTTGAATTTAAAACGTTCCGCCTGAGGAATCCCTGCCATCTCATCCTCCTCATGGCGCAAGGGCTCTCATGCAACAGAGCAGCCAAGATGCACGGCCAGGTCAGATTGAATGCGGACGCGGGACGCTTGCGGACAGATCAAGATCGCCACAGCGTTTTACGAATAAAATTCATCCCGCATGAAACAACAAATTGGAAGAAGACAACCATCATAGGAGATTGCCATGAAAATAGTCGCCATCAATGCAAGCCCCAAGAAAGACGGATCTGTGTCCGCCCTCGTGGAAGAAGTGTCTAAAATTGTCGCGGAAAAAGGGGCCGAGGTTGATCAGTTGAGGCTCGCCACCCTGAATATCGGATATTGCAGATTCTGCATGACCTGCTACAGGGACCCGGAGTCTCCAATAGGCAAATGTTCGTTGAATGACGACATGAAATGGGTCCTTCCCAAACTAAAGGACGCAGACGGATACATCCTGGCGACACAAGTCAGCAGCGGCCATGCCAACGCGATTTTCAAGACGTTTTTTGAAAGGTGCGCATACACGGCGGGTTCTTCCAAGGGTCATATTCTCTGGCTGAAGGGGATTCCCGTTCCCAGATTTACCGACCGCCGGCGTTTTGCCGTCACCATCGCTGCCGCGGGCACCATACCCGCCTGGCTCCGAAAACTTTGCGACACGGCCACCAGCCAGATGAAGGAACTGGCAAAACTCGCGTTCAATGCCACGGTCATCGGAACACTTTACGCCGGCGAAATCACTTTTAAGGGATTGCAGGAAAAAGACAGACGAAAAGCCCGCCGGCTCGGCCAAAGACTGGTTGCCAGAATACAAAAAAACGGGAATTAACCCTGTCCAAGCCAAGACACACGGGCTTCAGCCCAACGACAGACAAACAACCAAATGTTTGTGTACGGTTGCAATCACAATCCGCCCATTACTCCAATAACGCTCAAATCCTTCTAATGTAGACTGTTGCGGAACTTTCGATGTCTTGCGTTTTCTTTCACTTGAACGGATAATGGCCAATAGGATGTTACCAATACAGCTTGACCATGAAACTCTCAGACTCAGATCCCCGCACATTTCATGTTGAAACACACGAAGGCTTGGCGGCCAATCATATCATCGTGTAGTTTGCGGAAGCCCAATAAGCGTCAATCTTCAGCGGAGTTGCAGATTGACGCTTATTCGAAACTACTACACGGGCACATCTGCCCAAGGCATCATTCAAAGGAAGTTCCAGCGATGACAACTTTGAAGAAAGAGGACGAGGCTCCGGAATTTTCATTGCCGGCCGTGGCGGAGCCTATTTGTCCACCTTTGTGAGTTTCTGGCCGATCCCGGAGACGATCGTGACGAGCGCCGTCGAGATGAAGATCATGATGATCCCCAGCGCGGAGAGCCTCCCCCAGAGACCGTCCTCGGAGAAACGGAGGATCTGGACGGCCAAAACCTCCGTCCCCGGCCGGGAGAGGACAACCGAAAGGCTCAGCTCGCGAACGAACATCGTCGCCATCAGGATCCAGCCGGAAACGATCCCCGGGACCAGCAGCGGGATGACGATCCGCCGCATCGTATAGAGCGCTCCGCCGCCGCACACCCGGGAGGACTCCTCGAGATGGCTGTGGATCTGGACGAAGGCGCTGGTCAACGGCCGGATGCCATAAGGCAGATAGGTCGCGATGTAGCCGATCAGCAGCGCCCAGATCGTTGCGTACAGCGGCGTCCGGACGAAGAACCACATGAAGCCGATCCCGACGACGATCCCCGGGAACGAGAACGACAGGAAGCTCAGCGATTCGAGAAAGCCGGAGGCCTTCGAGCGGACCTTGACGATGACATAGGCCACGAAAAAGGAGAGGATGATCCCCAGCGTCGCCCCGCCGATGCCCAAATAAAGGCTGTTCTTCAGCGACAGCAGCGAGACGGGGTCCTTGAGGACCGCGATCCAGTGTTTCCAGCTCATCATCGCGAAGGCCTTCGCGCTCGGAACCATCGAGTAGGGAACAACGGAGGTGTAGAAGAGGACCAGAACCGGCAGAACGATCAGAACAAAAGAGAGCAGCGCAACGATCCCGAAGAGGGGATACCGACCCCCCTTGAGGTCGATGACGGTCGGTCGGTAGCCCCGACTGGAGATGGTGACGTATTTCTCCCCTTCCCGCGTCAGGTGACGGTATAGAAAAATCAACGTGATCGAGGCGGCCAGCGCGCTCATCCCCACCGCCGCCGCCAGGCCGTAGTCCGTGACATAGCCGGTCGCGACGACGCGGTAGATGTGGGTCGCCAGCACGTAGATCCGTCCCGGCATGCCGATCACCGAGGGAACGGCAAAGGAGGCCAGGCTCCGGACAATGACGAGCGTGGCCGCGGCCAGAATCGCCGGCCGGAGAACCGGCAGCGTGACCCGGAACAAAGTCCGCAGGTTCGACGCCCCGCACACCTTGGACGATTCTTCGAGAGCGACGTCGAAGGCCGACATCGCCGGGGCGATGACCAGATAGGCGATCGGCAGATCGAGAAGCCCCTCCACGAGGATCATCCCCTGAAGCGTGTAGATGCTGAACGCGGCCCCCTCCCAGCCGAAGACCTGCCGCAGGAAGAGGTTGATCATCCCGTTGGACGGGTTCAGCAGCAACACCCAGCTCACGGCAAACAGGATGTGCGGAATCATCATCGGGATCAGCGAAATGATCCGGAACATGAACTTGAACGGAATGTTCGTGCGGGTGTTCAGGTACGCCAGAAACAATGCCAGGAGCGTGGAAACGATCGCGGATCCGATCGTGAAGACCGCCGTGTTGAAGAGGATCTCGGCGAAGGCGGGGTCGGTGTAGGCCTTGACGTACTTCGACAGCGTGAACGTTCCGAAGGCGTCGAGCCCCTCGCTGAAACTTCCCAGGAGGAGCATGACGACGGGGCAGACCGTGAGGAATCCGACAATCGCGATCAGGCTCGGCGTCAAGCCGGCTCTCGTCTTTTGCATTCCATCCAACCTTGAATCAGTTCAGCAGGATCGAGCATTGACGCGGGTCAAAATGCAGGGAAATCTCTCCTCCCTCCCGGACGGCGGTGGTCGGCTCGATCCGGAAGATCAGCAGGGTCTCTCCGACCCGGATCTCGCCCTCGTAGGCGTCGCCGACGAAAACCAGCGATGCCACTTTCCCCCGGAAGATGTTCCGCCCGACCTGCCCGTCTCCCTCCAAAACGCGGATGAATTCCGGGCGGATGCACACCGTGACCGCCGTACCGGGCGGGGCGCTGATCTTCTTTTCGCAGGATATGACGCCGATCGCCGAATCGACGGTGGTCTCGTTCTCCCCCACCGCCGCCACCCGGCCCTCGATAAAGTTCGCCCGGCCGATAAAATCCGCCACAAACCGCCGGTCCGAGTCGAAATAGATCTCCCAGGGCGTCCCCATCTCGACGATGCGGCCGTTTTTCATCACCGCAACCGTGTCCGACAACGACAGCGCCTCGATCCGGTCGTGGGTTACGTAAACCGCGGTAATCTTGAGTTCGGTGAGAAAGGCGCGCAA
>JAQTRB010000088.1 GCA_028712015.1 Syntrophales bacterium | reverse complement strand
CAGAGGATCATCGGTATCGGGGCGCCCCAGTAGCGTTGGCGGGAGATCCCCCAGTCCCGCAGCCGGTACTGGATCGTCTTTTTCCCCCGCCCGAGCCTGACGAGGTGGTCCGCGATCGCGTCGAGGGCCTTGAGATTCTCCATGCCGTCGAAGGGGCCTGAATTGACCAGGATTCCCTCGCCCGTGTAGGCCTCGGTCATCGTCTGGACGTTCAATGCGCGGTCGGGGGACTGGATGACGACAATGAGCGGCAGGTTGTACTTCTTGGCGAATTCGAAGTCCCGCTGGTCGTGGGTGGGGACCGCCATGACGCAGCCGGTGCCGTAGTCGGCCAGCACGAAGTTGGCCGCATAGATCGGCATCTTCCGGCCCGTGACGGGATTGAGGCAATAGGCGTCGAGGAAGATTCCCTCCTTTTCGTAATACTCGGAGGTCCGCATCTTCTTGTCCTGCTTTTTGATCTTCTCGACGAACGCCAGAACCGCCGGTTCACACTCCTTGCCCCGGACAAGATCCGTTACGAGAGGGTGTTCGGCGGCGATCAGCATGAAGGTGGCGCCGTAGATCGTGTCCTGACGGGTCGTGAAGACCTTGATGTCCCCCTTGCCGTCGGCCATCGGAAAGGACGCCTCGCAGCCGTAGCTCTTCCCGATCCAGTTCTTCTGCATCGTGAGAACCCGTTCGGGCCAGCCCGGGAGGCGGTCGCAGTAGTCCAGGAGCTCCTCAATGTAGGCGGTGATCCGGAAGAACCACTGGCTCAGGTATTTTTCGCCCACCTCCGAGCCGCAGCGCCAGCAGAGACCGGCCTCTACCTGCTCGTTGGCCAGCACGGTCTCGCATTTTGGGCACCAGTTTACCGTCGAGCTTTTCTTGTAGGCGAGCCCCTTTTCGTACATCTGCAGGAAGAACAGCTGTTCCCAACGGTAATATTCGGGTTCGCAGGTGGCCAGTTCCCGATCCCAGTCATAGCTGAAGCCCATCCTTTTGAGCTGGCGCTTCATGTTTTCAATGTTTTCATGGGTCCAGACGGAGGGGTGGATTCCCCGTTCGATGGCGGCGTTCTCCGCCGGCATCCCGAAGGCATCCCAACCCATCGGATGGAGGACGTTGAATCCCTTCATCCTCTTGTATCGTGCGACGACGTCACCGATCGTATAATTCCGCACATGGCCGATGTGAATCCGGCCGGAAGGATAGGGAAACATCTCCAGAAGGTAATACTTTTTCCGCTTCGGGTCTTCCGTGACGCGAAAGATCCGCTTTTCCTCCCAGTACTTCTGCCACTTCTCTTCGATTTCCAACGGGTTATACTTTTTGTCCATGGAGGGTTTCCTTTTTCGTCCAAGTTTCTTGGCGCTTTTCGTAGCACATCGGACCAAGCCTTTCAACGCAATTGTTGACGGTTCGTCCGAATACTCGTCACTTTTTCCAGAACTCGGGGGTCAGCAGCACCAATACGGTATAGATCTCCAGCCGGCCGACCAGCATACAAAAGGAGAGGATCCATTTTCCCGGCGTTGGCACATCGCTGTAAGTCGTGGCGGGATGGACGAGTCCCAGTCCGGGACCGACGTTTCCCAACGTCGCGGCCACGGACGAAAACGAGCTGATCATGTCGAGTCCGAGCGAGGACATCGCCAGCGTGGCGACAATCGCGATGCAGAGGTACAGGACAAAGAATCCCAGGACGTTTTTCATCACATCCGGGGGGATGGTTTCCTGGCCCAGCTTGACTTGGACGATGGCGTGGGGATGGATGAGGCGGTAGAGCTCCCGGTATCCCTGTTTCAGGACCAGCTGGATCCGGACGCATTTGATCGCGCCGCCGGTGGAGCCGGCCGAACCGCCGATGAACATCAGCAACAGAAGAATGATCTGGGAGAAGGCCGGCCACTTGGCGAAGTTGTCCGTGACGAAGCCGGTCGTCGTGACGATCGAGGAGACCTGGAAGATCGCGTAACGGAAGGCCCTGGCGAGATCCGCGCCGAGATTCAGGCGCAAATCCAGCGTGATCAGCAGCGTCGCGACGAGGATCGTTCCCAGAAAGAAACGCGCCTCGCTATCCCGGCCGAAGGTTTTAAAATCGCCTGTCAGCAGCTTGTAATGGAGCGTGAAGTTCATTCCGGCGATGATCATGAAGACGACCAACACGCCTTCGATGTAGGCGCTGTTGAACCAGGCGACGCTCGTGTCTTTCGTCGAGAAGCCACCGGTCGCCATCGCGCAGAAGATGTGGTTCACGGCGTCGAATACGCTCATTCCGCCGAAGAGGAGGAAAATGAAACCGACGATCGTGATGACCACGTAGACCATCCAGAGCGAGCGGGCCGTCTCCGCGATCCGCGGTTCCAGCTTGTCCTTCAGCGGTCCCGGGACCTCCGCCTTGAAGAGTTGTCTTCCCCCCACCCCGAGGAACGGCAGCACGGCGACGGAAAGGATGATGATTCCCATCCCCCCCAGCCACTGGGTCATGGACCGCCAAAGCAGGATTCCGTGGGGCAGACCTTCAATTTTGTTGATGACCGTCGACCCCGTCGTTGTGAATCCGGAAATCGTTTCGAAGTAGGCGTCGGTCAGCATGGGGAGGGTGCCGTGGATCCAGTAGGGGAGGCCTCCGAAGAAGGCGGCGAGGATCCAGCCCGCCGAGACGATCAGAAATCCCTCCCGGTGGCTCAGCACAATCCTTTGTGACCTCTGCCTGAAAGTCAGGTACAGGACGCCGCCGGTTCCCGACGTGATCCCGATGGACAGCAAGAAACTCCAGCCGTCGGCCTCCCCGTAGAAAAGGGCGCAAGCCAAGGGGATGAGCATCGTCAGGCCGAGGATGAACAGAAAAGCGCCCATGGTGTAGAAGATGGGTTTTGCCTTCATTCGAAGAATTCCAGTTTCACCGTGAGGAGTTTTTCGAGCTCCGTTATGGCCGATCGGTGAGTGAAAATAACGACGTGATCGCCGGGCCGGATCACGGTGTTGCCGTCCGGAATGATGATCTCCTCCCCGCGGCAGATCGCTCCGACGATCGTGCCTTTGGGGAAATGGATCTCCTTGAAGGGTCTGTCGGTGATGTCCGAGGTCTCCAGCGCGATGAATTCGAAGGCCTCCGCTTTCTCATCGCGGAGCGGCGTGACGGAAATGACTTTTCCCTTTCGAATATAATGGAGAATCCTGCTGATCGCGGCATGGCGCGGGTTGATCACGCCGTCGATTCCAACCCTTGAAACCAGGGGGATGTAATCGATCCGGTTGATCAACGAAATGACTTTCCGCGCGCCCAATTGCTTGGCGACAAGCGCCCCGAGAATGTTCGCCTCTTCGTCATTGGTCACCGCGATGAAGAAGTCGGTCTCTTCGATATTCTCCTCGCGGAGGAGCTCCTGGCCGGTTCCGTCGCCGTGGAGGACGACCGCCCTTTGCAGCAGCGAGGCCAGAATTTTACAACTGTCCTTTTTTTTCTCGATGATCTTTACGGTAATGTTTAGTTTTTCGATCGCCTCCGCGAGCATCATGCCCGTATTTCCGCCGCCGATGATGATGATCCGCCGGGGCGGTTCCGTATTCTTGCCGAAGAAGCGCAGCAACTGCCGGACGTGGACGGCGTCGGTGACGGCGAACAGGTAATCTCCGTCTTCGATCGCCGAGATGCCCGATGGAACGATCAACTTGTCTCCCCGAACGATGCAGGTGATCAGCACCTTGTCGCCGGAGTCCATCGCCCGGAGCTCGGAGAGCCTCTTGCCGATCACGGCGGCGTCGGGATCGATCTGGAAGCCCAGAAGCCGGATGCGTCCTCCGGCAAAGCGGAGGACTTCCGCGGCGCCGGGGGATTCCAGAAGATCCAGCACGTTGTTGACCGCTTCTCGCTCAGGGTTGATGCAGAGGTCGATATTGAGACGGTCCGTCCCGAACAGGGAACAATCTCCGTTCAATTCCACGTTGCGGATGCGGGCGATTCGAATGGGGATCCGGGACTGCGTGGAGGCGAGGAGGCAGGCGATCATGTTCGTTTCGTCGCTGTCGGTCACCGCGATGACCATCTCCGCCTGGGCCATGCCCGCCCGCTTCAGAATCTCGGGACTGCTGCCGCTTCCCACAACAGTCTGCACGTCCAGCATCTCCGAAATCTCGTGGAGGCGCTCTTCATTCCGGTCGATGATGACCGCATCGATCCCTTCCCGGGAAAGGCTGTCGGCAATGTGGTACCCGACCTCGCCGGCGCCGATGATGATGACTTTCATGGTTTTGATTCCTCGATGCTTCCCCCAGAGCCGTTCCGTAAGGATGGTCAGGCTGCGTTCACTTCCGGGGTGAGAATTTCGCAGTCGGCATCGCCGACGCGCTGCCGGAAAAGAGCCAGCCCTTTCATGATCTCCTCCCGTTGGGTCGTCTTGACCGGAATCTCCAGGCCGAAGGCTGGGAGTACTTCCCCTTTGCAGGAAAAACCGTCGAAGAGGCCCGTGATCATGGCGTCCGTCATTTCCGGGAGCTTCAGGGACCCGCGCCCGGCGGCGGGCATGGGAAGGACCATGTCGGTCGCCTGAATGCCGCTGACCGTCCGTGCCATCTCGTAACCGGTGTTGTAGAGGTGGTCATAGGTCAGTTCGGCAAGAGACCCCATGCCGAAGAGGAGAAGGCGGGAGACTCGAATGCGCCGCGGGTATGCGTAGAGCAGTTTTTCGGAAAAGAGTCCCGAAATCTTTCCCCGGGCGATCTCGGTGGAGATGATTCCGTTGAGACGCCAGTCCACCAGGCCGCAGTACCCCCGGGGAGGTCTTTCATCGGAAAAGAAACCCAGGATCAGTGTGTCATGGTTCAGCGCATCCGGCGATGCCGTGGTTATCTTGATCTTCATTCTGCCAGCGCAGCTTTCCGTAAAGGGCGTCGAGAATACCGTTGATGAACGCCCCCGAATTTTCGGAGCCGTAAATTTTAGCCAGGTCGATCGCCTCGTTCAGGGTGACTTTGGGGGGGATGTCTTGGCAGTACAGGAGTTCGTAGACCGCCATCCGCAGCAGGCTCTTGTCGACGCGGGACATCCTCGCCATGGTCCAGTTTTCGGAACTGCCGCCGATCAGGTCGTTGATCTGCTCCCGATGGTTCCAGGTCCCTTCGATCAAAGAAGTTGAGAATTTTCGCACTTCTTCCGGCGCTTCGAAATTGGCCCAGAAGAGATCGATCGCCTCGTGCAGGCCGATATCCTGAACGTCCAGCGCATAAAGAACCTGAAGGGTAACCTCTCTTGCCTTCCGCCTTTGGTGCATGCATCCCTCAGATTTCGGTCGAGTCATCCGTGCAATCCGATGATCCCCGGCTTCGGGGGGCGCGGCCGCGGGAACATTCTGCGAGCGCGTCCATCTTACAGCTTTTTGAAAAGATCAACCATCTCGATGGCGGACATGGCCGCGTCCCAACCCTTGTTTCCGGACTTCGTGCCGGCCCTTTCAATGGCCTGTTCGATGGTATCCGTCGTCAGCACGCCGAATGCCACCGGAACCTCGGTCTCCAACCCCACCATCGCGATCCCTTTGGAGACCTCCGCGCTGATGTATTCGAAATGAGGCGTGGCGCCGCGGATGACCGTGCCGAGGCAGATCACGGCATCAAAGCGTCCGCTTTTCGCCATTTTCTTGGCGGTGAGCGGCAACTCGAAGGCGCCCGGCACCCGCACGATCTGGATCTCCTTCTCGTCCGCGCCGGCCCGGATCAGCGCATCGACGGCCCCCTCGATCAGGCGGCCGCTGATGAAGTCATTGAAGCGGCTGGCAACGATGCCGAACTTCATTCCCTTCGCGATGATCTTTCCCTCGATGATTTTTGGCATGGCTGGTTCTCCTTGTCAAAATGGTTGGTTTTCCGTCTACACCTTCAGAATGTGTCCCATCTTCCGTCTCTTGGTTTTGAGGTATTGGATGTTGTTTTCATTTGGCCGGATCTCGATCGGGACCCGTTCGGTAATCGTCAGGCTGTATCCCTCGAGACCGACGATCTTCTTCGGGTTGTTGGTGAGCAGCCGCATCTTCCGCACCCCGATGTCGGCGAGGATTTGCGCGCCGATGCCGTAATCCCGGAGGTCCTCCTTGAAGCCGAGCGCGATGTTCGCCTCCACCGTGTCTTGCCCATGCTCTTGAAGTTCGTATGCCTTGATCTTGTTGACGAGGCCGATCCCGCGACCCTCCTGGTGCATGTAGACGATCACCCCCTTACCGGCGTCCGCCACCATCCGCATCGCCTGGTGGAGCTGATCGCCGCAGTCGCACCGCTCGGAGCCGAAGACGTCGCCGGTCAAGCATTCCGAATGGACGCGGACCAGGACTTCATCTTCCGGAGTGATCTCCCCCTTGATCAGCGCGACGTGCTGCATGTCGTCCACGTCGTTCTCATAGACGATCAGCTTGAACTCGCCGCCATACTGCGTCGGGATCGTGGCGGTCGCCGCCCGCCGAATCAGCGACTCGTGCTGCATCCGGTAGTCGATCAGATCCTTGATCGTGACGATCTTCAAACCGTATTCCCGGGCGAAAATCTCCAGATCGGGCATTCGGGCCATCGTCCCGTCGTCCTTCATCACCTCGCAGATGACGCCGGTCGGTTTCATCCCGGCGAGCCGGGCAAGATCGACCGAGCCCTCCGTCTGGCCGGTTCTCACCAGGACTCCGCCCTTCTTGGCACGGATCGGGAAAACATGGCCGGGGCTGACCAGGTCCTCCGGTTTCGCATCGTCGGCCACGGCCACCCGGATCGTCGTTGCCCGGTCCGCCGCCGATATTCCTGTCGTAACTCCTTGTTTTGCTTCGATGGATACCGTGAAAGCGGTGCCGAAACGGGAGCGGTT
>JAQTRB010000087.1 GCA_028712015.1 Syntrophales bacterium | reverse complement strand
GAAAGCATTGTGATCAAGGGATCGACGACCGTTCTGCCGATCGCCCAGGTGACTCTTGAGGCCTATATGAAGGCGAATCCGGGGGTTCAAATCTCGCTTTCCGGCGGCGGGTCGGGCGAGGGGATCAAGGCGCTGATCGATCATACGACAAATATCGCCAATTCATCGCGGGAGATCAAATCCAAGGAACTGGATCTGGCCAAATCCAAGGGCGTTAACCCCGTGGAAATTCCCGTAGCCATCGACGCTATCGTGCCGGTTGTGAATCCGAAAAACCCAGTGAAGAATCTGACCATCGATCAGCTGAGCCAGATCTATCAGGGGAAGATCGCGAATTGGAAAGAGGTCGGTGGGGAAGACCTGCAAATCGTGGTGATCTCGCGCGACAGCAGCTCCGGAACATTCGAGGCTTGGAGCGAGTTGGTCATGAAGGGGGCGAAGGTGTCGCCGCGCGCGCAATTGCAGGCGTCAAACGGGGCCATTGTCCAGGCGGTCTCAAAGAACAAATACGCCCTTGGATACATCGGCCTCGGTTACCTGGACGAGTCCGTCAAGGGATTAATGGTTAACGGTGTCGAGGCCTCCGCGAAAACGACATTGACCAAGGAGTACCCTGTCTCCCGTTTCCTCTACATGTACACAAACGCGGATCCTCAGGGCGAGACGGCAAAATTCATCAAGTTCGTTCTGAGTCCCGAAGGTCAGAAGCTGGTCGCGAAAGAAGGGTTCGTTCCTCCGCAGAAGAAGTAAGTGATTCAGCATAGAACACAATGATCTGAACCTGACAAATAATGACGGATCTGATTTCTGAAGCCCCGCCCCGTTGCCTCACCGCCGTCATGGCCTGAATTGACAACATTTGCCCCTGGTGCAATGATAACCAAAGAAGACCGGGAATCAAGATGAAAAAACAGAAGGTCCAGTTTGTTTGCATTCATAACGGCGCCCGCAGCCAGATGGCGGAGGCCTGGTTGAATTTCTTTTACGGTGATCGTTTTGAGGCGAAAAGCGCGGGCCTGGAGCCCGGACAGTGAGGCAATAGATGACCAGCCGGGTTAGAGAAATCATCATCAAAAACCTGTTTGCTTTTCTGGCCTTCATTTCCGTTTTGCTTCTGGGACTGATCGTGATGTTCCTCTTTCGTGAGGGGCTCCCCATCTTCAGTCAGGTCTCTCTGAAGCAGTTTCTTTTCGGAACGGGTTGGTATCCGACCTACACGCCGCCCGAATATGGGATAAGGCCCCTGATCGTCGGATCGCTGATTGTGACCGTGTTGGCCAGCCTCGTTGCCGTGCCGTTCGGTCTGTTGACGGCGATTTACATATCGGAAATCGCACCGGCTCGGATCAAGGAAATTCTAAAGTCGGTGATTGAGCTGCTGGCGGGTTTGCCGTCCGTGGTTCTGGGATTCTTTGGAATGGTCGTCCTGGCGCCATGGATGCAGGAGACCTTCGATCTGCCGACAGGACTCAATATCGTCAATACCTCCCTGATGCTCGCCGTGATGGCCATTCCCACCATCTCCAGCATTTCAGAGGACGCCCTGTATGCCGTTCCGCGGGATTTCAAAGAGGCATCCTACGCCCTGGGGGCGACGAAGTATGAGACCATCGTCAAGGTGGTCGTTCCCGCGGCCCTCTCCGGAATCTCCACGGCGGTGATCCTGGGGATGTCGCGGGCGATCGGCGAGACGATGGTGGTCCTGATGGTGGCCGGCGGCGCCGCGGCGATTCCACAGGGGCTATTCGATTCGGTCCGTCCGATGCCGGCGAGCATTGCCGCTGAGATGGGAGAGGCACCTTTCGGCAGCGGGCACTATCATGCGCTGTTTGCGACGGGGATTGTTCTTTTCATCATCACGCTGGCTTTCAATCTTTTTGCCGATTACATCTCGAACAGGTTCAAGGAGGAGGGCTCCGGAACGCTATGAAAAAGCATGACCGGGTGTCATTCATGAAATGGCGTTATCTGAGGCAAAGTCTGTTTTTCGGTTCGGTGCGTTTATCGGCGCTGATCATCGCACTGGCTCTGCTGGGCATCGTTGCATTTCTGATTGCCCACGGATACAGGGCCATCACGTGGGATTTCCTGACCCTGCCGCCGACGGATTCCATGACCCGGGGCGGGATCATGCCGGCCATCATAGGGACCTTTTATCTGACCATCGGGGCCATTGCCATTGCTCTCCCGCTGGGAGTGGTCTCGGCCGTCTATCTGGCGGAATATGCGAAGCAGGGACGCTTTATCCGAATCATCCGTATCGGCGTGAACTGCCTGGCAGGGGTTCCTTCCGTTGTCTTCGGTCTCTTCGGCCTCGGCTTCTTTGTCGTTTTCCTCAAATTCGGTTCGAGCATCCTCGCCGGTTCATTGACGCTCGGTATCCTGATCCTGCCGACGATCATTGGGGCGGCCGAAGAAGCATTGAAGGCGGTCCCCCAGACATTCCGCGAGGCCTCCCTGGCCCTGGGGGTCTCCAAATGGCGCACCATCTCCCGGATCGTCCTGCCGTCGGCCCTGCCCGGCGTCCTGACCGGAGCCATCCTGGGGGTCGGCCGGGCGGCCGGCGAGACGGCGCCTATTATGTTCACCGCAGCCGCCTTTTTCACCGCGGTTCTGCCGCAATCGATCTTCGATGAGGTGATGGCGCTTCCCTATCACATCTATGTGCTGGCGACCGCCGGAACGCATATTGAGCAGACCAGGCCGCTGCAATATGGTACGGCGCTGGTCCTGATCGCGCTGGTGCTCGGGATCGATTTGATCGCCATCGTCTTGCGAAGCGCGGTCCGCAGAAAGAAAAGGTGGTAGCCATGAGAAACGATATGATCCTCCAGACAAAAAACGTGGATTTTTACTATGGCGCATGCCGGGCGCTGACGGATGTTACGCTGGATTTTGAAAAGAACCGCGTAACCGCGTTGATCGGTCCGTCCGGCTGCGGAAAATCGACGTTGCTGCGGCTCCTCAACCGGATGAACGATCTGATCGGGGGCACCCGCGTGAAAGGAGAGATTCTCTTCGAGGGGCGGAATATCTACGCCCCAAATGTGGATCCCGTGGAAATCCGTCAACGGATCGGGATGGTCTTCCAGAAACCGAACCCTTTTCCCAAATCGATCTACAACAACATCACTTTCGCACCAAAACTTTCCGGTGTCCGAAACGACGGCGATCTGGAAGAATTGGTGGAGGAAAGCCTGAGGCAGGCGGTTCTCTGGGAGGAGGTCAAGGATGTCCTGAACAAATCCGCGATGACCCTTTCCGGCGGACAACAACAACGGCTCTGTATCGCCCGGGCGCTCGCGATGAAACCGGATGTCCTGCTGATGGATGAACCGACCTCCGCGCTCGATCCGATCTCAACGGCGAAAATCGAGGAACTGATCGATACCCTCAAAAAGCGTTACACGATCGTCATCGTCACCCACAATATGCAGCAGGCGGCGCGCGTCTCGGAATACACCGGTTTCTTTTACCTGGGGAAGTTGATAGAGTTCGACGCCACGGAAAAGATCTTCACGAATCCCGGCGTGAAACAGACGGAGGACTATATCACCGGGCGGTTCGGTTGATCGGTGGTCCGTCGCATATCGGAGGAAATATGGAGGAGAAAAGACATACCAGCGCGGAATACGAGCGGGAATTGCAGGAGATCAAGGATCGCCTGCTCTATATGGGTGCCTTGACGGAAAAGGCCCTGGAAAACGGATCTGTCGCGCTTCTGGAAAGAAATGCCGAATTGGCGGAAATGATTGTTCGCGAGGATGACAAGCTCGACCAGCTCGACGTTGCGCTGGAGGAAAAGTGTATCCGCCTGCTGGCCCTGCGGCAACCGGCCGCCCGGGATCTGCGTTTCATCACAACGGCCATCAAGATCACCGGCCACCTGGAACGCATCGGGGACATGGCCGCCAATATTGCCGAGAAGGTTCTCATCCTCAACGATTTCCCGCAGATCAAACCCTATGTGGATCTGCCGCGGATGGTGGGGATTGTCCGGGGGATGATCCGGAAAAGCCTGGATGCCCTGGTCCGTGAGGATATTGAACTTTCGCGCCAGGTTCGCGAAGAGGACACCGTGATCGACCAGATCAACGATCAACTCTTCCGGGAACTGCTCACGTTTATGATGGAGGATCCCCGAAAGATCCAAGTTTGTCTTTACATCATGCAGATCTCCAAGAGCCTGGAGAGAATCGCGGACCATGCCGAAAGCATCGCCGACATGGTGGTCTACATGGTCACGGGCAAAAGTGTCCGCCACAAATCGTTTTCGTAGGAACCAAGGATGAAGATCCGCCTCTTCTACAAACTTTTCATCGCCTTTGCCGCGATCGGCTTTTTGACCACGCTCATCACCGAATTTTTAATTGAAAGACACCTGAGAAGCGGTCTCGTCCGCCAGGTCGAGATGGAAATGATTTCCGAGGCTGATATCATCGCCCTCATGCCGATGGAAAAGATCATGGAACAGGGCGTCGCGCTTTCCGAACGAACCCGCTCGCGACTGACGCTGATCGACTTCACGGGAAGGGTCATCAAGGATTCGGAAAGTCACGCAGCCGATTTGGACAATCACCTCAACCGGCCGGAAATTCAGCAAGCACGCCTGAAGGGGAAAGGCAGCTCCAGTCGTTACAGCCAAAGCCTCCAGGCGGAAATGTTCTACGTCGCCGTTCTCATCGGCGATCAGAAACAACCGAAAGGTTATATCCGCCTTTCACGTTCACTCCAGGAAGTCAACAACTCCATCAGCGCATTGCGAAAATCCATTATGCAGGGTCTCTTTCTGGTTGTTTTTTTATCCCTGCTGATCGCGCTGCTGTTTTCCTTCGGGATGATCTCTCCCATACGGAAGCTGGCGGCGTTTACCGAGAAAATCCGGACTGGTAAGATCTCCGGACAGATCAGGATCCAATCCCGGGACGAGATCGGGAAACTTGCCGATAACATCAATGAGATGGTTGAAGTTCTTTACGAAAAGATCCGGAAGGCCGACGAGGAGAAACGAAAACTGGAGGCGGTCTTCGCCGGTATGAGTGAAGGGGTCGCGGTCCTGGACACCGAAGATCGGATCGAGTCGGTCAATCGCGGAATGGAGGAGTTGACGGGTCAAACGGCCGCAAATATGACCGGCATGACGATTCTGGAAGCCTTCCGAAATGTCGAACTCCATGATCTGCTGGAAAGGTTTCGAAAAACCGAAACGATCGTCTGCGGGGAGATACTCCTCGGGGAGGACCGGCCGGTGACGATGGATGTGACGATCTCGGGGATGCGAGGCGAGACGTCCAATGGCCGGAAGACAATTCTGGTGTTCCATGATATGACACGTCTGAAGATGCTCGAACGGATCCGCACCGATTTTGTGGCCAATGTCACCCACGAAATCCGGACGCCTCTTACGGCCATCCTCGGATTCGTGGAAACATTGGAGCAGGGCGCCGTGGATGACAAAAGCAAGACCTTGGAATTCCTGCAGATCATCCGGGACAATGCCTTGCGGCTCAACCGGCTCGTGGACGATCTTCTGATCCTCTCCGGTATCGAAATGGGAGAAATCGGCCTCCATCCGGAGCGCGTGACTCCGGTCGAGGCCCTGGAACGGGTCCTGCTCCTCGTCGAGGCGAGGATTTCCGAAAAGAAATTGAAGATCCTCAATGAAATCAACGAGAAGACATCGGCGATACGGGCAGACAAGGATCGTTTGGTGCAGATATTGATCAATATCCTGGACAACGCCATCAAGTTCACACCGTTCGGCGGGGAAATCGCCGTTTCGGCGTCGCCGGGCGCGGAGGGATTTCTAATCATCCGGATCACCGATACGGGCGTCGGCATCCCGAAGGGTGAAATACCCCGGCTGGGCGAGCGGTTTTACCGGGTGGACAAGACGCGCTCCCGGGAAATGGGCGGTACCGGCCTCGGACTCTCGATCGTGAAGCACCTGATGAAGGCCCATGGGGGTTGGATCGGGATTGACAGCACGCTGGGGCACGGCACGACGGTGTCGCTTCATTTCCCAATTTTTCGGGATTCGGAATTATGTATGCTGCAAGGAACTACCGAAGAAAACAGGATTGCGCCATGACACAGAAGAAGATCCTCGTTGCCGACGACGAAAAGGATATCGTCGAGCTGATTGCCTACAACCTCGAGCGGGACGGGTTTGCCGTCTGCAAGGCATTGGATGGCAGGAAAGCCTGGGAGTTGGTCCATGCGGAAAAACCGGATCTCGTCATTCTCGACCTGATGATGCCGGCCATGCCAGGGATGGAAGTATGCAGACGAATCCGGGGGCAGGCCTCAACCGCCTCGATGCCGATCATCATGCTGACCGCCAAGACAGATTCATCGGACAAAGTGCTTGGGCTGGAGGTCGGCGCTGATGATTATGTAACCAAACCCTTTCACGTCCAAGAGCTCATCGCCCGTGTCCGCGCTGTGCTGAGGCGATCGGAGCGGCTTCCAGACGCGGATTTGCCGGAATCGTTCAATTACCGCGGGCTTCACATCGATTTCAAGTCCTATCGGGTAAAGGTAGATGACCGACCGGTGGAACTGAGCGCCCGCGAGTTCAAGCTTTTGCAGTTTTTGATCGGCCATCCCGGTCGAGTATATAGCCGAGAGCAACTTCTCGACCGGATTTGGGGAGATGAGGCCTTCGTGGAACCCCGGACGGTTGATGTTCACATCAGCCGCCTGAGAGGGGCGATTGAACCGGACCTCTCGGAACCGCGATACATCATCACCGTGCGCGGAATCGGTTACAAGTTCACCGGTCCGGATTCGTAAAAATACGCGTGACCACAGACATTCTTCGTTGTTCAATATCCTCGAAAACGGTCAACGGAG
>JAQTRB010000086.1 GCA_028712015.1 Syntrophales bacterium | reverse complement strand
TCCTGGAACTCTCGCGCCAGAAGAAGCAGTCGACGATCCAGGAGATCAGCTACACCCCTTGTCCCTTCTGCCGGGGCCGGGGGGTTCGGCCCTCCCTCGAATACACCGCGCTGACCGCCTATCGGAAGACCGAAACCCAGGCCGTCAAGAAGCTCTTCTCGATGATCAGGACCGATGTTCCGCACGAGGTGGCCGACTACCTCCAGAACCAGAAACGGGCGGAGATCAACCGTCTGGAAAACGATTACGATGTGATCATTCATATCACGGGAAGCCCCAATATGGGCTGGGACGAGTCGAGGATCGAGACGATCCGGCGGGAAACGGCGGCGGCGCCGGAGCCGGCCGATCGTTCCCGGAAGGTTTCGGAAGAAACCGAGGGACCGGCCGTGGCGGATGAACCGGAAACCGGAGAAGCGGAATCGCCCGCGCCCGGGGAGCTCCCGCGGCCGGGCGAACGGGGGAACAACGGTCGGATGAGGGGAGCGCCCGGGAGAGGATCGCAACGGAGAGCCGCCCCGCGGAGCGTTGCGTCCACGGAGAAGACATCCGGGGAGGAACCGGCCGGGGCGGAAAAACCCGACAAAGAAGAAAAAGAGGAACCCGATCAGGCCGAGCCCGGAGAAAACATGCACGCTCCGGCCGAGGGCCAGGAACTTGTGCCCAAGACGGCCAAGAAAAGACCCCGCCGGCGATCCCGTCGGCACCGGAAACCATCGGGAGAGAGGTCATTGGAAGCGGCGCCGGCCTCGGCGCAGATTCCCGAAGCGACCCCCCCGGCTCAACCGCCGCCGCAGGAAGCGGTCCGGATTAAACCGGCGCGGCCCGCCATCGAGCCCGCCGCGACGAAGATCGACGGTTCCGCCGTGCCGGCGGTTCCCACGGCCAGGGCAAACGGAATCCCCGAAGATCCCCTGCACCGGCTCCAAAAGGTATTCGAGGCCCTGGATGACTGACCGGCATGGAAAACATCGTCTATTTCGATAACGCGGCCACCTCCCGGCCGAAGCCGGAGGAAGTTCCGGCCGCCATGCTCCGCTATCTTTGCGGGATCGGCGGCAGTCCCGGCCGCTCCGGCCACCGGCTCTCCATCGAGGCGGGGAGGATCGTTCTGGAAACGCGGGAGGCGCTCGCGGAGCTCTTCGGCGTCGGGGATTCCCTGCGAATCGTTTTCACGAAGAATGCAACCGAGGCGCTGAACCTTGCCCTCCGCGGCCTGCTGAAATCGGGCGACCACGTCATCACCTCTTCCGTGGAGCACAATTCCGTCATGCGGCCGCTTCGCGCGCTGGAACAGGAGGGGGTGGCGCTGTCGGTTCTTCCCTGTTCCCCGCGGGGCGAACTCGATCCCGAATCGATCCGGTCGGCCGTCCGCGGGAACACGAAGGCCGTCGTCCTCACCCACGCCGCAAACGTGACGGGAACGCTCCTGCCGATCGTCGAGGCCGGCCGGATCGCCCATGAGCACGCCATCCTGCTGCTGGTCGACGCCGCGCAGACCGCCGGGGCCTTCCCGATCCGGGTGAACGAAATGGGGATCGACCTTCTGGCCTTCTCGGGCCACAAATCGCTGTTCGGTCCGCCGGGTACGGGCGGGCTTTACATCCGGGAGGGGTTGGAGGAAAGCATCCCGCCGTTGATGGCGGGGGGAACGGGGAGCCGTTCCGAATTCGAGGAACAGCCCGATTTTCTTCCGGACAAATACGAGGCGGGCACGCCGAACACCGTGGGTCTCGCGGGTCTTGGCGCCGGGGTCGCCTGGATCCGCGCCCGGGGGATCGAGACGATCCGCCGCCACGAGGAGGAATTGACGGGCCGGTTCCTCAACGGTTTGAAGGAACTTTCGGAGGCAATCCTCTACGGTCCGGACGACCCTTCCCGCCGGGCGGCGGTGGTCTCCTTCAACATCAGGGGCCGGATGCCGTCGGAGGTCGCCATGGAACTGGAGGAGCGGTTCGCGATCCTGTCGCGTCCGGGGCTCCACTGCGCCCCCGCCGCCCACCGGACGATCGGGACGTTCCCGCAGGGGACCGTCCGGTTCGGTTTCAACTTTTTCAATACGGCCGCGGAGATCGATCACGCCCTCGATGCGCTCCGCTCGATCGCCCGCGGAAGATAAGAGGCCGCGGCTTCCCCGTCCCCGCTGAAACGCGGGCGACCAACAGGCAAAAAGAGAATGAATTATTCCGACCCGGCAAGGGAATTCGACGGGGGAAGCGGTTTAGCCTTCCCGCCGCGCCGATGGGTCATGACGCTGCTGCTTCTCTTGAGCCTCTGGTCTCTGTGGGGATGCGCCCTGGTCAAGCTGAGGGAAGACGTTCAGGTTTCCAAAGATTCCTGCCTCATCTTCGGCGAGATCATCGGCCAAGCCCCGCTGCAAAACCCTTTCGTCGTCGTCGCCTATTCGAGGCGCGGCGATCGCATCGTCGTCGGGGATTACGCGTTGTTGTCCGAGCCGGGGCCGTACGAACTGCTGGTTCGCGAAGGACGCTATCGCCTCTTTGCCTTCGAGGACGCCAACGGCAATCTGAGGTACGATCCCGGGGAGCGGGCCGGTCACTACGGCGCCCCGGAGGAGGTGGCCACCCAATGGGGCGGCGTCGTCTGGGGCATCGATATCGAGATCTCCGGCCGCCCCGGCGCCCCGGCCCCATCCCTGGGCGATGCGCTGTCGGCCTATTCCGCCGGACAGCGGAAGCCCGGCACGTCGGCCGGCACTCTGGCCGTCCTGGACGACCCGGCTTTCTCGGCGGAAGAAGGGGAAAGGGGATTCTGGGCGCCCCTGGAGGCTTTCCGGCGCAGAGGCTGCAATATTTATTTTCTCGAGCCCTACGACCCCGGGAAGATTCCGGTGCTGCTGGTGCACGGCGCGGCCGGCTCTCCGCAAGACTGGAGATATTTTATCGGGCGCCTGGACCGTTCCCGCTACCAACCCTGGATTTTTCAGTATCCGTCGGGCGCCCGCCTGGAGACCGTCTCGCTCTTCCTGCGCAAAAAACTCTACGATCTCGATCGGAAATACCATTTCGACCGGTTGTATGTCGTCGCGCACAGCATGGGGGGGCTGGTGTCCCGCTCCGCGCTGATCGAGCCGGATCAACACAACCGGGCCGTGAGACTTTTCGTTTCCCTGTCGACGCCCTGGGGCGGAGAGGGCATGGCCAAGACCGGGGTTGAAAATTCGCCCGCCGTGATTCCCAGCTGGAAGGACATGGCGCCCGAAAGCGATTTCATCCGCAAGGTTTTCGCCAGGAAATTGCCCGAGACGATGCGCTATTACCTGCTCTTCGGCCACAAGGGCGGCGGGAGTCTCTTTCGGCAGAACAACGACAACACCGTTACGTTGGAAAGCATGCTCGACCCGCGGGCCCAGGCCGATGCGCTGAAGGTGACGGGCTTCAACGAAGACCACATCGGCATTCTCAACAGCGCGGAGGTGATGGCCCGGTACGGGGACATCGTCGCGGCGACCGAGACAGGCCTGGAGAAGAACCTGGCATCCGGCCGCGGCTATGTGGATATCGGCCGCCGCTTTATCCCCCCCGATGTCAAGATTCCGCTGCAAATGGCGTTTGTCCTCGTTCCCGCGAACAGGGATGGTCCGGAAACGCAACTCAAGGCGAACCCCTTCCTGGTCAGACAGGAGACCGGGGCGGTTGCCCCGGGCGATTACGAGGTCAGTCTCTGCGCGCTGGGGTTCAAGACCGAACCGGCGAACCACCCCCTTACCATCGCGGCCGGCAAGATCGCCGAAGCCGATTTTGTCATGCGTCCGCAAGGCATGGCGGCCGGCGTGATCGCCGCAACGACGGCGTCCGCCGACAGCTATTGGGGATCTATCCACGAGTTGCCGGAAAAGGTGAGCGTGCGCGCCATCCGTCTGGCCGGAGCCGACATCCGGCGCAGCCTCCGTCCCGCGGAGGTCATGAGCGACCGGGATGTGCTCAGGACTTTTCTTTCATCCAAAGACTTTGCGTACAAGAATCGATTCGCCTTTTTCGATCTTCCCGCCGGGACGTACACGCTGTCGATCGAAGCGGACGGTTGCGAACCCTATGAGACCACACTGAAGGTCCAGCCGGGTGAATTCATCCCGCCGTCGCCATTCCGGCTGATCGTCAAGTAGGCCTTCACCGCGACGCGGGCCGGGCGACGGCCGTCCTTTGCAGACGCTTGCCGGAGCGCCGTCCCGGGGTTTTTTCAACGCCCGGTTTCTCTTTCGCCGACCTGGAGCCAAGGTCGATCTCTCCCCGAAGATCGAGAGGAATGGGGCGCGGATGCGGAGGGCCGGGGAACGGGAAAAAGAGATTGCATTCTTGCCGATAATTTCTTATCGTATAGACGTCTGAACCGTGCCGGGCACGGAAAGTCGCCGTGTTAAGGATGATTTTCCGGGCTTCGACAGCGGAGCGTCAAAAATCTCTTGCAACAGCTCGACGAAGCATCTCTTTGGAATTCATGGAGGAAACGGGCAATGGGTGAGGGGATATCGGATTACACCAAGTTCGCGGTAGATCTGCGGCGCCAGATGTGGAGGGCCGGCGTGGAGGAGGAGCTCCGCCGACTGATCTGGCAGATTGCGGTCACGGGGAAATACATCTCCGCCAAGATTCATGAATCGAACCGGAAACTGGCCGGGTTCAAAAACGTCTACGGCGAGGAACAGCTTTCGCTCGACCGCAGCTCCGACGAGATCATGAAGAACCAGCTTCAGTTTTCGGGTTTCGTCCGGGAATACGCCTCGGAGGAGCAGGACGGCGTCGTCCTGCTGGGCAAGGGCCGGGAGAAGTATTTCGTGACGGCGGATCCGCTGGACGGCTCCTCGCTGGTCGACACCAACCTGGCGATCGGCACGATCATCGGCATCCACAAGGAGTCGGTCTTCTCGCGGGGGAGGGATTCGATGGTGGCGGCCCTCTACATCACCTACGGACCGCTGATCACGATGGTCTACTCCGCGGGGAAGGGAACCCACGAATTCGTCGTCAACCGGGAGGGGGAGTATGTTCTCTCCCAGGAGAACATCCGCCTGAAGGATCAAGGTTCGATCTACAGTCCGGGCGGCCTCCGGAAGGACTGCATCGGAAGCCATCTGAAGTTCCTCGAATACCTGGAGGCGGAAGGATACAAGCTCCGCTACAGCGGCGGATTTGTCCCGGACATCAACCAGGTCCTGATCAAGGGCGGGGGGATCTTCACCTATCCCGCGCTGAAGAAGAGCCCCCGCGGGAAGCTGCGGCTTCTGTTCGAGCTTCAGCCGATGGCCTTCATCATGGAGCAGGCCGGCGGCATTGCCACGGACGGCAAGGAGGAGATCCTCTCCCTCCGGGTCGAGGACCTCGAGCAACGCGCCCCGATCTATATCGGAAGCCGGTTCGAGGTGGAAAAGGCGATGGAATTTCTGAAGGCTGAATCATAGGAAATCAAAGACGGCCCGCGGGGCCGCGCCTTCATCATACCCTACACGAGGTGACGAGATGATCTGCGAAAACATGGACGGGCTCAAGAAGACGATGGAAGGGGTGCTGACGTTCGATGCGACCGGCGTCCGGTTTCTGGATGAAAAGCGTTTCCGGGAAGAGCGGATCGACGACCTGATCCGGACGGCGGTATTCTCCCCCGACGAGGCGACGCGGACGGCCGCCCGCTGGCTGATCCGCCGGGCCGGAGCGGCGGCGGGCATCCGTTCCGCCTCGATTCAGGGACTCTACGAGGCGATGGGCCGGGGCGAGGTCTCCGGATTTACGGTTCCCGCCATCAACATCCGCGCCCTGACGTATGACACCGCCCAGGCGGTCTTCCGGGCGGCCCTGGCCTCCGGGGCCGGGGCGGTCATCTTCGAGATCGCGCGGTCGGAGATCGACTACACCCGCCAGCGGCCGGCGGAATACGCCTGCGTTGTAACGGCGGCGGCGCTGAAAACGGGATACCGGGGTCCCCTGTTCCTCCAGGGCGACCATTTCCAGGTGGGGGCGAAGAAATACGCGAAGGATCCGGGGGCCGAGGTCAAGGCCGTCAAGGATCTGATCTGGGAGGCGATCGACGCCGGTTTCTACAACATCGATATCGATACGTCGACCCTCGTCGATCTCGCGCAAACGACCGTGAAGGAACAGCAGGCCCTCAACTACGGCCTGGCCGCGGAAATGACGACGATGATCCGGGATCTGGAGCCGGCCGGGGTGACCGTCTCCGTCGGAGGCGAAATCGGCGAGGTCGGGGGCAAAAACAGCACGGTCGAGGAGCTCCACGCCTTCATGGAGGGATATCGGGAAACCCTCCGCAAGAGCGGCGAGACCTTGAAGGGAATCAGCAAAATCAGCGTCCAGACCGGAACCACCCACGGCGGGATACCGATGGCCGACGGGAGCGTCGCGAAGGTCAAGCTCGACTTCGACACCCTCCAGAAACTCTCCGCGGTCGCGCGGGCCGAATACGGGATGGCGGGCGCGGTCCAGCACGGCGCCTCCACGCTGCCCAACGAGGCCTTCGACCGGTTCCCCGCCACCGGTACGGCGGAGATCCACCTCGCCACCGGGTTCCAGAACATCGTCTACGACAGCCCCTCCTTCCCGCCCGCGCTGCGCGAGCGGATCTACGACTACCTGAAGCGGGAGGCCGCCTCCGAACGTAAGGAAGGGGATACCGAGGAGCAGTTCTTCTACAAGACCCGGAAGAAGGGAATCGGCCCCTTCAAACGGGAGATGTGGGATCTGCCGGAGGCGATCCGGAAGGCGTTGGGCGTGGAGCTGGAGGCGCAATTCGCCCTCCTCTTCCGGAAACTGAATGTGGGCAACACGCTGGAGGCGGTCAACCGCTTCGTGACGCCGGTGGACATCCCGCTGCCGCCTCCGGCCGGTTTGCCGTGATTGG
>JAQTRB010000085.1 GCA_028712015.1 Syntrophales bacterium | reverse complement strand
CTGATCGGCGCCGTTGCGGGGATGTTCTTTGCCTCCCGCGCCACCCTCGACCCGGCCTACATGATGGAGCCGTTCATGCGCGCGTTTGCCGCCGCCGTTCTCGGGGGACTCATGAGCATCCCCGGAGTGATCATCGGCGGCGGCCTGATGGGCTTGATCGAAAATTTCTTCGGATATTATTTCCCCCATTGGAAACCGATCGTGGCCTTTGTCGTGATCATCCTCGTCCTCTGCCTGCGCCCGAGCGGTTTGTTTGCGAAGCATTATGTGAAGAAGGTGTAACGGCGTCGGTGACGCCGCGAAATGAGGGAAGTCTGGGTACGGTTTTTCCAGGGAATCGCAGGAAGATCGAAAAAGGAGGGAATCATGATGTTCGGAAGAAAAGCGGTAATGGCATTGATCGCGGTACTGGCAGTCCTGTTGGCTGCCGATGTTGCCCCGGCCGCGCCGGCGGGGTTTGACGACAGCGAAATCCGGATCGCCCAGTGGGGCCCCCAAACCGGTCCGGCCGCTCCGTGGGGCTCCGTGGCGCGCGGAAGCAAACTCCTCTTCGATGTGATCAACGAAGAGGGGGGCATCCACGGCCGGAAGATCAAGTATTTCATCCGGGACGACCAGTACAACCCGGCCCAGACCGCGGCCGTCGTGAAGGAACTGGTGGAGCGACAGGGCATCTTCGCCTTTGTCGGCGGCGTCTCCGCGGCGGGAGGATTGGCCGTGAAAGATTTCCTGGCCGAGAACAGGGTGATCTGGGTGGGACCGGCGACCTCGGTCAAGGAGTACGTTTTCCCCGTTCAGCCCTATCTTTTCAGCGTCTATCCGCTCTATGAGGATGAGGCAAGCATCCTCACCAAGTACATCGTCGAGACCCTTAAGTTCAAGAAGATCGGGATTCTCTATCAGAATGACTCTTACGGGAAAAACGGCTACGATGGCTGCAAACAGCGTCTGGCCACGTACAAGATGTCGCTTACGGCCGAGATTCCGGTGGAACCCACCGAAAAGGACCTCGCCTCACAGATTCTCCGGCTGAAGAACTCGGGCGCGGAGGCGGTCCTGATGTACGTCAACCCGACTACGGCCGTCATTACGCTGAAGACCGCCGCCAACGTCGGCTACAAGCCGCAGTGGGTCTCTTCCAACACCCTTTCCGATTATCCGCTGATGCACAAGATCTCCGGCGGGCTCTGGGAGGGGGTCATTACGGGAAACTTCGGCGAGACGCCCGAGTCGAAAAATCCGCTGATGATCAAGTACAAAGAAGCGGCCAAACGACTCGCGCCCGAAGAGCGCTGGGGGACCTTCTATTCCGCCGGGATCCTCTTCGCCGATCCCCTTGTCGAGGCTCTCAAAAAGGCGGGGCGGAACCTCGGCACCGACGCGGTACTGAAGGCGCTAAACTCGCTCAAGGATTATCAGACCATCGGCCCGAAGATCACCTTCACGGAAAAGCAGCACCAGGGATCCAATTCGGTGTTGATCCAGAAGTGCGGTCCGAACGGGAGTTACATCGAGCTCCAGGGCTGGACGCCGAACGAACTGGCCACCTGGAAGAAGTAGGACCGCGATGGATCATTTTAAAGTGGAACATCTGAGCATCCGTTTCGGCGGCCTGAAGGCGGTCGACGATGTCAGCTTCAGCGTACGGAAAAACACGATTTTCTCGATCATCGGACCGAACGGGTCCGGGAAAACCACCATCTATAATATGATCAGCGGCATCTACAGGCCGAACGGCGGTAGGATCGTCTGCGACGGCGAAGAGCTCGTGGGGCTCTCGCCGGACCGCATCGCCCGCAAGGGTGTGGCCCGCACCTTTCAAAATATCGAGCTCTTCTCCAACGCAACCGTGATGGACAACCTGCTCCTCGGCAGACACATCCACATGAAGACCGGCGTATTTTCCGGCGCGTTTCTCTGGGGGAGGGGCTCCCGCGCCGCCCGGGAGGAGATCCGGAACCGGGAGATCGTCGAGAAGATCATCGATTTTCTGGACCTGCAATCGGTCAGGGACAGCTATGTAGCCAGTCTTCCCTATGGCAAACGAAAACTGGTCGAGCTGGGCCGCGCTCTCGCCCTCGAACCGAAAATCCTGCTGCTGGACGAGCCCTCCGCCGGGATGAACACGGAGGAAAAGGAGGACCTGAATATCTGGATCAAGGACATCCAGGCCGACTATCGGGTAACAATCCTGCTGATCGAGCACGACATGAACATGATCATGGGGATTTCCGACCGCATCTTCGCGATGAGCCAGGGGGAGAAGATTGTTGAGGGAACCCCGGCGGAGGTCCAGAGTCACCCGGAGGTGATCCGGGCCTACCTGGGGGAGGAGCGCTGATGCTGAAGGTGGGCAATATCGAAACCTGGTACGATCTGATCCGGGCGCTGCACGGCATCTCCTTCGAGGTGCGGCAGGGGGACATCGTGGCCCTTCTGGGGTCCAACGGCGCGGGAAAATCAACGACGCTCAAGACGATCATGCGCCTGCTCTACGATCTCAAGGAGGAACAGCCCGAAAAGGGGACGATCGAATTTCTGGGGGAGCGGATCGACCGGAAAGATACCGATGAGATCGTCCGGATGGGGATCAGCTACGTTCCGGAAGGACGGGAGGTGTTTCCGGAACTCTCCGTTCTGGAGAACATCATGATGGGGGCCTATACCCGCGCCGACAAGAAGGGAATCCGGGAGGATATGGAGCGGGTGATGGAACACTTCCCAATCCTTCATGAAAGAAAAGAGCAGGACGCCGGACACCTCAGCGGCGGCGAGCAACAGATGCTGGCCATCGGCCGGGCGCTGATGAGCCGGCCGAAACTGCTGATGCTCGACGAGCCGTCGCTCGGCCTCTCGCCTTTGCTCACGCAGGAGATCTTCAACATCATCCGCGACATCAACCGGAAGGACGGGGTGACGATCCTGCTGGTCGAACAGAACGTGAATATGGCCTTGAAGTATGCGAACTACGCCTTTTTGATGGAGAACGGGCGGATCGTCCGCGCCGACAAGCCTGAAGCGCTCCGGAAGGATGAGGACGTCAGGGAGTTTTATCTGGGAATTGCCAAAGAGACCTCGGTCAAGGGGTACAAGCGGTACCGGCGGAAGGTACGATTTCGATAATACAAAGATTGTGCAATCGGGTGATGCGGACGATATGCGCGGCCTGAAAATCCGAATCCTCCGCTCGCTGGATATTTTTCGAAACGAAAAATATGAATTCCCGCCCAAGGGGCGGAAATTCCCGGTAAAGAAGAAATTGGATTCAAAGACGCCCGCTATCCCTTCAAGAAAAGCGGGATAGCGGTTGCGCTTCCGGTCCAATGCTCGCTTCCGGGATCGGATTTCCAGGCTGTGCGCAGCGGGAATCAGTTGGGAAACATAATTATGGTGAACGATACGATGCCCAAGGCCCTGGTCCGGCTCGTCCGTGAACAACCCGAAAGGGTTGCGATGCGCCACAAGGATCTGGGAATCTGGCACGACATTTCCTGGGCGACTTATCTCGAAAACGTTCGCAATGTGGCCCTCGGGCTGCGAAAGCTCGGCGTCGTCAAGGGGGACCACGTCGCCATCATCGGCGAGAACCAGCCCGAGTGGCTCTTTTCGGCGCTGGGGGCGATGTCCGCCGGGGCGATCTTCGTCGGGGTCTATACGACGAACCCGGTCAAGGAGTGCGAATATGTGGTCGGCCATTCCGGCTCGGTGGTCTACATCTGCGAGGACGAGGAGCAGTTGGACAAGGCGCTGGCGTTCCGGCGGACCACGCCCGCGCTCCGGAAGATGATCGTCTGGGACATGGAGGGTTTGCGGGATTTCCATGATCCGATGGTCATGAGTTTCGACGAACTGTTGGACCTCGGCCGGAAAGAGGCGGACGAGGATCCGTTGCTTTTCGACCGGCTGGTGGCGGAGGGACGGGGCGAGGAGATCGCCGGGATCATCTACACATCCGGGACCACGGGACCGCCGAAGGGCGCGATGCTCGCCCACGAGGGGTATCTCTGGGTCGGGAAGCAGGCGACGGCGGTCAGCAAAGGGACAAGGGACGACGAAACCATCTCCTTCCTTCCGCTGAACCATGTCTACGAACAGATCTATGACCTGATGGTCCACCTGACGATCGGCCACATCATCAATTTCACGGAGAACACGGACACGGTCATGGCGGACATGCGGGACGTCTCCCCGACACTGTTCCATGCCGTGCCGCGGATCTGGGAAAAGTACTACTCCGGCATCGTGCTGAAGATGGACGACGCGACCTGGTTCAAGAGGAAGGCGTACCGGACCGCGCTCCATATCGGGGGACGATACAACGATGCCAAGCTGGCCGGACGCACCCCCTCCCTTCCGCTGAGTCTTGCCTATCGGATCGCCTACTTTGCCGTCTTCCGGAAGCTCAAGGAGCGGCTGGGATTCGACCGGGTCAAGATCGGGTTTTCCGGCGCCGCGCCGATCTCCCACAACATCCTGAAGTACTTCCAGAGCATCGGGATCCCGATCCGCGAAGGGTATGGGATGACGGAGACGACCGGGATCACCCACATGTCCGACGAAAAGAACTTCAAACTCGGGACCGTCGGAAGGCCTCTCCCCGAAACGGAGGTCCGGATCGCGGAGGATGGGGAGATCCTGGTCCGTCACAAGGGGATTTTCAAAGGGTACTACCGGGACGAGGAGACCACCCGGGAGGCGCTGCACGACGGCTGGATGCACACCGGGGATGTCGGCGAAGTCGACGATGAGGGCTTCCTTCGGATTACCGACCGGAAGAAAGACCTGATCATCACCGCCGGCGGCAAGAACATCGCCCCGCAGTATATCGAAAACCTGCTGAAATTCTCGCCGTACATCAACGATGCGGTGGTCATCGGCGACAACCGGAAATTCGTCAGCGCGATCGTCGTGATCGACGAGGAGAACGTGGTCAAGTTCGCCCAGGACCGGAAGGTGCAGTTCACCACCTTTGCGACCCTTACCCGGGCCGAGGAGGTGGTCAACCTGATCCAGGCGGAGGTGAACAAGGTCAACGCCCAGCTTGCGCGGGTGGAGAACATCCGCAAGTTCCGCATCCTCGACAAAAAGCTGTATACGGAGGACGGCGAGGTGACCCCGACGATGAAGGTGAAACGGAAGTTCATCAATGCCCAGTACGGCGATCTGATCGAATCGATGTACCGGGAATAACCCTTTTCTCAATTCTTGAACCACGGCATTCGACTTGCGGGAGGAGAAACGAAGATGGTGGATGGAACGAAACCTCGATTGAGCCGGACGGAGCGTCTGGAACGGGAGCGGGACGCTAATCTGAGGCACTGGGAAGAGCAGGACGCGCTTCTGCGCAGGCATCGGGAAGAGGCGTACGACATCGGCGGCGAAGCGCAGCGGGAGAGGCTCGCGAAGCAGGGGAAGAAGCCGATGCGGGATCTCATTCGGATGCTCGTGGATCCGGAAACGGATTTCTTCGAACTGGGGCTCGACGCCGGATACGATATCGGGAAGAAGCGGCTGTTCGGTGGAGCCGTCTATGAGGAGGAGAAGCGGGGACACATCCCCGGCGGGGGGATCGTCACGGGCGTCGGAATCGTTCACGGCAGGGACTGCATGATCTTCGCCAACGAGAACCGCTATGCCGCGGGCACCTATTTTCCGATCACGCTGAAGAAGCACATGCGGGCGCAGGCGATCGCCGAGCAGTGCGGCCTCCCCTGCATCTACATTGCCGATTCCGGCGGGATCAACCTGCCGCTGCAGGTGGGCTGCTTCGCCGACGACGGCCATTTCGGGACGATGTTCTACAACATGTGCCGAATGTCCGCCAAGGGAATCCGGCAGTATACCCTCTCGACCGGCGGGAACACGGCGGGTGGGGCCTACATCGTCTACCTGGCCTCGGAATCGATCATGATCGAGAGGCTGGCTTACGCCTTTCTGGCCGGGCCGCCGATGGTCAAATCGGCAATCGGCGAGACGGTCTCGATGGAGGATCTGGGCGGCGCCTACGTCCATACCCAGCACTCCGGCGGCTGCGACCATTTGGTTCGAACACAGCAGGAGGGGATCGAAAAGCTGCGGGCGATGATGGAATTCGAACCGCCGCAGACGCTATCCATCGACCGGCGCGAATCCCGGGAACCCCGCTTCGACTTTCGGGAGATGATGCGCGCCACGCCGGTTAACACCTACCAGCACATCCCGATCCGCGACACCCTCAAATGCCTCGCCGACGACAGCTACTTCCACGAGTACAAGCCGAACTACGGCCTCGCCCGCGGGGAGTCGATCGTCTGCGGGAAGATGTGGCTCAAGGGGATCCCGGTGGGTGTCGTTGCCTCCAACGCCGGGGGGGTCATTTATATCGAGGCGGCCCGGAAGGCGACCGAGTGGATGATCCGCTGCGGCAATTCCAAGATACCGCTCCTCTTTCTGCAGGGGTCGCCGGGCTACATGGTCGGCAAGGTCGAAGAGTGGGGCGGGATCGGCAAATACGGCTCCGACATGGTCCGCGCCTGCACCTGCCTGGAAGTTCCGAAGGTGACCTATGTGATCGGCCCGGACCACGGCGCCGCCAACTACGGGATGTGCGGGCGCGCCTTCAAGCCGCGGTTCGCGTTCACCAACATGCGGGGCCGGACGACGGTCATGTCCGGAGAGACGGCCGGTTTCATCCTCGAGACCGTCCGCCGCAAGAACATTGCGGACAAGGGCGAGGCGATGAACGAGGAGGAGATGGCGCGCTTCCGCCAGGAGATGCGGGACCGTTACGACGAGGAAGGGCACCCGTTTTACACCGGATCGCTGCTCTTCCACGACGGCGTGATCGCCTTTTCGGAGGCCAGGGAACGTCTCGCGCGGGCCTTCGAGATCGCGCTGCAC
>JAQTRB010000084.1 GCA_028712015.1 Syntrophales bacterium | reverse complement strand
AACACTGGGCCAAAAACATGGTCGTGGGCTTCATCCGGATCATGGGACGGCCCGTCGGCATCATCGCCAACAACCCCCGCTTTTTCGCCGGCGTTCTCGACGTGAACTCGGCCGACAAATCGGCCCGTTTCGTCCGGTTCTGTGACGCCTTCAATATTCCGATCCTGACCTTTACCGACGTTCCCGGTTTCATGCCGGGCACGCAGCAGGAATGGTCCGGCGTGATCCGGCACGGCGCAAAGCTTCTCCATGCCTACTCCGAGGCCACGGTACCGCTGATCAATGTGGTCACGCGCAAATCCTACGGCGGCGGGTACAACGCCATGTGTTCCAAGGACGTCGGAGCGGACTACGTGATGGCCTGGCCTTCCGCCGAGATCGCCGTGATGGGCGCCGAAGGGGCCTGCAACATCATCTATCGTCGCGAGATTGCGGGGGCCGAAGATCCCAAGGCCAAGAGGGCAGAGCTGGCGGCGGCTTACGAGGAGCAGTTCAACAACCCCTATTTCGCCGCTACGCTGGGCATCATCGATGAGATCATTGTCCCCCGGGAAACCCGAAAGAAGGTGATCGCCCTCTTGGATGCCTTGCAGAACAAGGAGAAGAATCGGTTGGTCAAGAAGCACAACAATATTCCTTTGTAACGATTCACGAGGGGATAAAATTGCCAGCGATCCACACGATTCGAGTGTCTGAACGAAAGGAAGAATGAATGAGAATTAACGAGTCAACCTGTCTCAGCCAAAAACTGAATGGCGCCATATCGATCAGAGCCCTGAAGCGTTTCGTTGCCGACCGAGATACCGGAACATGGAAGCGGTTTTCTAAAAAATTGCCGCCAACCGGGAAAAAGGTTGCCATCGTCGGTTCGGGACCGGCTGGATTGACGGCGGGTTACTATCTGGCGAAAGCAGGCCACTCGGTCACGATATTCGAGGCCCTCGGCAAGGCCGGCGGGATGATGAGGGTGGGCATTCCGGATTATCGTTTGCCGAAAGACATACTGGATTCCGAAATTAATGTGATCCGGAGCGCCGGGGTCCAGATTAAAGTGAACACCAGAATCGAATCCGTGGATCGGCTGTTCAAGCGGGGATATGAGGCCGTCTTCCTGGCTTTGGGCGCCCACCGGGGGATGACGCTGGGTATCAAGGGAGAGGACCATCCCGATGTGATCGATGGCGCCGCTTTTCTGAAGAATGTAAATTCCGGCATTCAGGTCGATCCGGGGGAGAGCGTGGCCGTGATCGGCGGCGGCAATACCGCCATCGACAGCGCCCGCACGGCCCTGCGTCTGGGCGCAAAAAAGGTTCACATCGTCTATCGTCGCGGTCGAACGGAGATGCCGGCAAGCGACGATGAGATCGAGGCCGCCATTCAGGAAGGGGTGGCCATGACCTTCCTGGCAGCTCCCGTTCGCATCGGCAAACGCAACAATAAAATCAATGTAACCTGCATTCGCATGAAGCTCGGCAAAATGGATGAAAGCGGGAGGAGACGCCCGGTGCCTGTCGAAGGTAGCGAATTTTCGGCGGTTTATGACCGGATCATCGTGGCCATTGGGCAAACTCCGGACATTCCGGACGCTTTCGGCATCGAGACGAATGCGGACAACACCCTCCAAGTCGACCGCAACACCTTGGCGGCCGTCCGGCAGGGCGTCTGGGCCGGCGGCGATGCGGTTACAGGCCCGGCGACGGTGATCGAAGCCATTGCCGCCGGTCGAAAGGCGGCGGCGGCCATCGATAGGTATCTGGGTGGAAAGGGGAACATTGACGAGAAATTGACCAGGGCGCGGCGGAGCGTAGAGCCGGCCGAGGCCTGTTGCCCCGATAAAACCCGCATTGAAATTCCGAGCCTTGCCCCGGAGCAGCGGATGGGCAATTTCCACGAGACGGAATTGGGTCTGACGGAACCGTCGGCCGTTGAAGAGAGCAATCGGTGCCTGCATTGCGGGGACGGCATCACGGCCCGGTGCCGCTATGCCTGCCCGGCAGGCATCAATGTCCCCCTGTATGTCCACTTCATCAAAAAAGGCAGGTATGATGATGCCCTTGCCGTCATCCGGGAAAAGGTTCCCTTCCCCGGGGTGCTGGGCCGCATTTGCACCGCTCCCTGCGAGCAGGCCTGCACGGGATGCGCCATGTGTGTGCCCTACTGCCCCATGAACGCGATCGGTGCGGACGGCAAGGTGAAGAAGGCCGTTCAAATTGACCTGGATGAATGCACCGACTGCGGGGTTTGCTTCCGGGCGAATGTTTGTCCCGTGGATGCCCTGGTCGATGAAGCTCATTGCTGGCCTCGCTCGGTGAGGGCCGCGTTCTCCAATCCGTTGGTCGAACACAAGGAAACCAGAGTGCCGGGCCGGGGAACCGAGGAAGTCAAGACGAACGAGGTCACGGGCCAGTTCAGGAAAGGTTATGTGGGCGTGACGGCGGAGATGGGACGACCCGGCGTCGGCGTCCGATTCCGGGATGTTCAGAAAGTCGCCCAGGCCCTGGCCAGGGCCAAAGTGGTTTTTGCTCCCAACAACCCCGTGACCCGTCTGATGACGGACAGTGCCACAGGTCAATTGAACAAAGACATCCTCAATGAAAAAGTATGCTCTGCCATGATCGAGACCACGTCTCCGATCGGCAACCTCCCGCTGGTGATTAAGGAAATCCGAAAAGTGGCACGGCAAATCGATTCCGTCTTCAGCCTGACGATTTCAACCCGACTGGATGAGGACGGGATGGCTCCTTGCCGGAAGATCCTGGATGAACTCGACATTCCCCTGTATATCAATGGAAAGATGAATGTGGGCTTGGGACGGCCGTTATTCAAGGAGGAATCGAAATGACACACACCTTGCATCGAAGAGGGACCAAAGAAAGCCTGAGCAAAGACTATGTTCTCTTCTGTATGGCGGCCAAGGGCTTCAATGAGGAGGGCGCGGACGAGAAGATGCGGGAATTCCTGCGAATCGTCTTGAAGCATCAGGCGATCAATATCGGCGATATGAAGACCGGCAACAGTTTGGAGCGCAGTCCCGAAGAAATTATCGGGAAGGTTACCAGCACCAGTATCGTGCATGGCGTATTCGCCGATCTCGAAACGGTCACCCGGGTGATGAAGGTCGTCAAGAAAGCGAATCTGGGAATGTCGGTTATCGTGAGCGGACCCTTTGCCTCCATCGAGGAAGCCTGCGGCAAGGCGGGACTTGCCCCGCATTCCGTCGACTATTCAGCGGGGATCTGGGGAAAGACGGAAAAACTGGCGCGTCCGGAAATTCTGGAATTTACGACCATGTGCGGCCATGCCATGATTTCCGCAAATCTGGTGGAGGATATCGTCAAGCGCATCCAGGCCGGGGCGACCACCGTCAAGGAAGGTTCGATCGCGATCGGCAAGGTATGCAGTTGCGGTATCTTCAACACGAATCGGGCGGAGAAGTTGTTAAGGAAATTGGCACATTAGGGAATTTTTGTCTCAGGGGTTGCGTCGGAATGGGTTGGGGAAAAGGCGCGTATCGGCAAAGACAAGCAGAGGATGTTTGTATTGCGTCTTCACTTGTGATGCTATAATATACAATCGCCAAATTCGGGGGAGAAACCGACGGCATGATCTTCCTGCCGAGCGAAGTTCGGGTGGATTCTCTCGAAAAAAGGAGAATAAACAGCATGTCTTATCCAAGCGGTCGTCATTTTCTGCAGATCCCCGGGCCGACGAATGTGCCCGAGCAGGTGCTGCGGGCCATGGCCAAGCCCACCATAGACCACCGGGGGCTTGAGTTCAAGGCGCTGGGGCTGGAGGTGCTGGAAGGCGTCAAACCGGTTTTCAAGACGGCCGGTCCGGTCGTCATCTTTGCGTCGTCGGGAACCGGCGCCTGGGAGGCGGGACTGGTCAACACCCTGTCCCCCGGCGACAAGGTGCTCATGTTCGAGACGGGTCATTTTGCGACCCTCTGGAAGAATATGGCGGTTCGTCTGGGGTTGGAGGTCGATTTTGTCCCCGGGGATTGGCGTCACGGCGTCGACCCTGCCATGGTCGAGGCCAAACTGGCCGAGGACAAGAACCACCGGATCAAATCGGTCAATGTCGTCCACAATGAGACCTCCACCGGCGTGACGAGCCGCGTGGGCGAGATCCGCAAGGCGATCGAGCGCGCCGGTCATCCGGCGCTCTTCATGATCGATACGATCTCCTCCCTCGGTTCCATCGACTACCGCCACGACGAATGGGGCGTGGATGTCACGGTAGGATGTTCCCAGAAGGGGCTGATGCTGCCGCCGGGCCTCGGCTTCAATGCGATCAGCGACAAGGCGCTTGCGGCGTCGAAAAGCGCGAAACTGCCCCGTTCCTACTGGGCATGGGATGAGATGATTGCCAACAACCGGGAGGGTTTCTTCCCCGCGTCTCCGGCCACCAACCTGCTCTACGGCCTCCGGGAATCTCTCCGGATGCTTGCGGCGGAGGGCCTCGAAAACGTCTTTGCGCGCCATATCCGGTACGGCGAAGCCACCCGCAGGGCGGTCCGGGCCTGGGGGATGGAGATCCTCTGCCTCAATCCGGAGGAGTACAGCCCGGTCCTGACGGCAGTGATGATGCCGGGGGATAAGGGTGCCGATGCATACCGCGCGTCGGTGCTTGATCAATTCAACATGTCTCTCGGGAGTGGCCTGGGTATCCTGAAGGACCGGGTCTTCCGGATCGGCCACCTGGGGGACTTCAACGACTTGTCGCTGATCGGTACACTCGGCGGCGTGGAGATGGGATTCGCCCTGGCGGGTGTACCCTATCAACGGGGAGGCGTCACGGCGGCGATGGAGTACCTTGCCGTCCGCTGAAGCGGCGCGATGACGATCCACAGATAACTCAACAACATTTTACGGAGGAAAAGATCATGAAACAGACCAGAACATTGTCGTTTAGCATGCTGCTGATTGCCGCGGTGGTCCTCTTCGGTGCCATGGCCGCACCGGCAGGCGCCGCCGCCTGGGAGCCCACCAAGCCGGTGGAGTTTATCGTTCCCGCGGGTGCGGGCGGTGCGTCGGACCAGATGGCGCGCACCATTCAGGGCATCATCATGAAGTACAAATTGATAAAACAGCCCGTGATGATCTTTAACAAGGGCGGCGCGAGCGGCGCCGAGGGCGCCATGGAGGTCAGAGAGGCCAAGGCTGATCCCCATAAACTCCTGGTTGCATTCTCCCTCATCTATACCCTGCCGATCGCACAGAATCTGCCGCTCGGCTGGGAAAACTTCAACCCCGTGGCCATGATCGCCAAGGATGATTTTCTCCTGTGGGTCAATTCCGATTCGCCCTACAAGACGGCGAAAGACTATCTCGCCGCCCTGAAAGCGGCGCCGGAGGGTTCCTTTAAAATGGGCGGCACCGGCTCGAAGCGGGAAGACCAGATCATCACGGTTGCATTCGAAAAAGTAGCCGGGAAAAAAATAACCTATATCCCCTATAAGAGCGGCGGCGAGGCTTCCACCCAGCTGGCCGGCAACCATATCGTTTCCAACGTCAACAACCCCAGCGAGAACGTTGCCCAGTGGCGGGCCGGCAAGGCGCGCCCCCTGTGCGTCTTCTCCGAGGCTCCCATCGACTATAAGAAAAAGATTACGGACATCGCATGGTCCGATATCCCCACCTGCAAGTCGCAGGGAATCGACGTGCACTACCAGATGCTGCGCGCCTTCTTCCTGCCGCCCGAAACCACCAAGGAACAGTCCCTGTTCTACGCCAATCTGCTGAAGGAGGTCGTTTCCAAGCAGGAGTGGAAAGACTACACCGAGAACATGGCGCTCACCAGGCACTATGCCACCGGAGACGAGTTTGTCGACTTCCTGAAAAAGGATATGGCAAAACATGTACAGCTGATGACCGAAGCCGGGTTTGCGGCGAAGAAATAGTTTGGAATCACGCCGGTTCCGGCGGGTCCGGGTATCGTAGCCCGATCCGCCGGACCGACGTTGTGGTTTCTCTGTTCGTCATGGGAGGGTGTTCATGGAACAGAAACAAACGCAGGAACGACCTCGTTCGGCCCGGTTGACGCATCAGACCATGGAGGCGATCGTGGCCGTTGCCATCTTCCTCATCGGCATTGTGATGATGTTGGACGGTTATCGAGTCGGGATGGGTTGGGCCCCTGAAGGGCCGCAGGCGGGATACTTTCCGTTCCGCACCGGGGCCATCATCAGTATTTCAAGCGTGGTTGTTTTTCTCAGGGCGCTTTTCGGTAAACACGGCAATCATGAACTCTTCGTTTCCTGGGGCAGCTTCAAGCAGGTGCTATGCGTGCTGATCCCCGCTTTTCTCTATGTGTTGGTTACCCAGTTCATCGGCATCTATGTGGCCTCCGCCCTGTTCATCGGCGGTTTCATGCGGATGATGGCCAATTTCGGCTGGCTTAAAATCATCCTGGTCAGCATCGTCATTACCGCCGTGCTTTTCTATATGTTTGAAGTGCAGTTCATGGTACCGCTGCCCAAGGGGCCGCTGGAATCCCTGTTCGGCTACTGAGCTGTTTCAGCTGAAGCGCTACCGGTTAGGAGGATTGTCAAGTGGACAACGTGCTCAATCTATTTCATGGTTTTTCGGTTATCCTGAGCTGGTATAACCTCGGCATGATGGCAGTCGGCCTGATTCTGGGAGTGCTCGTCGGCGTTCTGCCGGGCCTGGGAGGGCCGAACGGCGTTGCGATCCTGCTGCCGCTCACGTTTACCATGTCCCCCACCTCGGCGATCGTCATGCTGTCGTGCATCTACTGGGGCTCGCTGTTTGCGGGGGCCATTACCTCGATCCTGTTCAATATCCCCGGCGAGTCGCATTCGGTGGCCACCACCTTCGACGGCTACCCCATGGCCCAGCAGGGCAGGGCCGGCGAAGCGCTCACGGCCTCCT
>JAQTRB010000083.1 GCA_028712015.1 Syntrophales bacterium | reverse complement strand
AGCCTGATTCCCGGACGGCAACAGAGGACCTTTTTCTTGACAGAAATCATCCATAATGCTTACTATAGCCCGACATCAAACAGGGCTTTCCATATCTCAACCCGGAGCTCCCGACATGAAGACTCCTGAGAGATTTTGATAGGATGATGAACACGCTGGACGAATGGAAAAAACAATACCCTGAAAAATTCGCCGATGAAAACACCGTTTTCTCGAAGATCCGCCGTGGAGATCACATTTTTGTCGCCTCCGGCTGCGGGGAGCCCCAGTATCTGATCCGTTCCTTGGTCCAGTACGTGGAATCGCACCCCAAGGCCTTTTTCGACACCGAGATCATCCATGTCTATTCTTTCGGGATCGCGCCGTATGCGGATCCAAAATTCAAACGGAATTTCCGCCACAACTCTTTTTTTATCGGCAACAACACCCGTGATTCCATCAATCAGGGGCTTGCCGACTATACCCCGGTTTCTCTTTCCGAGGTACCCGAGCTGATCCGAAACGGATCCGTTCAAATTGATGTGGCTCTCGTCCATACCTCTCCCCCCGATCATCATGGTTACCTGAGTCTCGGAATCAGCGTCGATATGGTTAAGATCGCCACGGACCGTGCGTCCGTGATCATCGCCCAAGTCAATGCCAATATGCCCCGCATTCACGGCGACGGTTTCATCCACATTAAGGACGTCGATTTCATCATCCAGCATGACGAACCTCTCCTGGAACTCCCGGGAATCGAGCTCAAAGAGACGACGAAACGGATCGGAAATTACGTCTCCCGCCTGGTGCAAGACGGAGATACCATCCAGGTGGGATTTGGAGGACTTCCAAACGCTGTCATGGCCAACCTCTTCGACAAGAAACATCTCGGGGTTCACACCGAACTTCTCAGTGACGGCCTCGTCGAATTGATGAAGGCCGGGGTGATCGACAATACCCAAAAAAGCCTAAATCCGGGGTGTACTGTTGCCGCCTTCTCGATGGGGAAAAAGTCAACATACGAATATCTCGATGACAACCCCTCCATCCTCTTCCGGACCATCGATTATACGAACAACCCCCTCAACATTTCCCGGCAAAAAAATATGGTCGCCATCAACAGTGCCCTGGAGATCGACCTTACAGGCCAAGCCACGTCAGATTCGATCGGAGGCACATTCTACAGCGGCGTCGGAGGCCACCAGGATTTCATGCGCGGCACCGTACTAGCCCCTGGCGGCCGAACCATTCTCGCGTTAAAATCCACGGCACGGAATGACACCATCTCCCGGATTGTTCCGTCGCTGCAGGAATCGGCCGGCATCACTCTGAATCGGGGGGACGTCCGTTATGTGGTAACCGAATACGGAATTGCCTACCTCCATGGGAAAAATATTCGTGAGCGGGCGATGTCGTTGATCTCCATCGCCCATCCGAAATTCAAACCCTGGCTGATTGAAGAGGCGAAAAAGCGGGGAATGATTTTCCGGGATCAGGCCTTCATTCCCGGAAAGCAGGGAGAATATCCGGAACATCTCGAAACCCATCGTACCACCAAAACCGGACTTCAGCTTTTCTTCAGACCCGTCAAGATCAGCGATGAACCGCTCCTGAAGGATTTCTTCTATTCGCTCTCGGATCGAAGCCTGAACCGCCGTTTTCTTTCCAAGCGAAAAGACATGCCGCATGAGCGGCTTCAGGACTTTGTCGTGATCGATTACACCCGCGAGGTGGTCATTCTGGCGATCGCCGGGCCGACGGAAAACGAATTGATCGTCGGCGTGGGTCAATTCGGTGTAGACGAGAAATCGCATACGGCGGAAGTTGCCTTCGCCGTCCGTGACGATCAACAGAACCAGGGCATCGGTCAGGAGATGCTTTCCTACCTGACCTATCTTGCCAAAAGAGATGGTCTTTTGGGATTTACGGCCGAAGTGCTGATCGATAACCGACCGATGCTGCACGTCTTCGAAAAGGGCGGCTTCGATATCAAGAAGAAAAACGACGCCGGCGTGTACGACTTGAAAATGGCCTTCCGGGGATAAACCTCCCCGCCTTCGGAATCAGAAAGGTGATATCGATGGACAAATACGTGGTGACATCGCTGCGTCCCGGCGCGGGCAAAACGAGCATTATCATCGGCCTTGCAAAGGCGCTGAATCTCAAGATCGGCTACATCAAACCGTTCGGTGAAAGATTCCTCTACCGCAAGAAGAGGCTATGGGATTATGACGCCGCGCTGGTCACGAATATCTTCGATCTGGATGATAATCCCGAGGAGATGAGCATCGGTTTCCACCACTCCAAGCTTCTCTACATGCTGGACGAGGAGGGAACACAGGAAAAGCTGCATGAACTTCTACAGAGCGTCGGCATGGGGAAGGAAATCTTCTTCGCGGAGTGTGGAAAGGACATCGCCTACGGCGTCTCCGTGCATCTGGACGCGCTGTCGATCGCCAAAACACTTGACGCCCAACTGATCGTGGTCGCAAGCGGCGAAGAGGACGCCATCCTCGATGATCTCCTCTTTCTTCAAAAATATGTTGCGCTTGGTGATGTCCCCTGCAAGGGCGTTATCATCAATAAGGTGGACCATCTCGCCGATTTTTGCGATACGCGCCTTCCGAGGCTGGTTCAGCGGGGTGTTAATGTTTTGGGAGTTATCCCCTATTGTAAGGAACTTTCCTACTATACGGTAGGCTATCTGGCTGATCGCCTGTTTGCGAAGATCATTACAGGCGAGAAAGCGCTTTCCCGGATCGTCAAGCACATATTCATCGGCTCGATGTCTGCAACCTTAGCACTCGATAATCCTCTTTTCCAGGCGGAGGACAAAGTGGTCATCACCAGTGGCGACCGGAGCGACATGATTGTCGCCGCTCTGGACAGCCAAGCGGCAGCCGTCATCCTGACCAACAATGTTTCTCCACCGCAGGAGCTTGTCGCGAAAGCGTTGAAATTGGAGATTCCTCTTCTGCTGGTATCGGTCGACACCTATGAAATCGCAAGACAAATCGAGGGAATGGAAGCGCTGCCGACGAAAGATGATTCGGGAAAGATCGACCTGATCGAAAAGATGGTTCGCTCCCATGTCCGCCTTGAAGCCCTGATTCGGCCATGAGGTGTGTATGAATCCGGAAGTATTTCGTGAATACGATGTCCGAGGTGTTGTTGACAAGGATCTGACCCCTGATTTTGTCTATCTGCTGGGACGGGCGATCGGCGTCTATGCGGTGCGTCACGGCGTAAAGACGATGGTTCTGGGACGGGATTGTCGCCTTAGTTCCGAAGTTTATCAGGATGCCGTCGGCGGGGGCATCCGCTCCGCGGGTGTCGATGTAATCGACATCGGCCTCTGCGCAACTCCAATGCTCTACTTTGCCATACGCCATTTTCAGACGGACGGCGGTGTCATGGTAACGGGAAGTCACAATCCGCCGGATTTCAACGGTTTCAAGATCTGCATCGGGCCGGACACAATCTTCGGGCAGCAGATCCAAGAACTCCGGAAGATCATCGAAAATGGAGATTATCTCGACGGAGCGGGGAAACGGACCAAAGCTGAAATTGCCGGATGTTATGAGGATTATCTTTTCGACCACGTCAAGGTCAAATCGGGACCCCGGATCGTCGTCGACGGCGGCAACGGCGTCGGTGGATTTTTCGCCCTTCCGCTGTTCAAACGCTACGGATGCGTCGTAACCGACATCTTTTGCGATCCAGACGGACGCTTCCCCAATCATTTCCCGGATCCTACGATTCCGGAGAACCTCATTGAGCTGAAACGGCTGGTCGTTCGCGAGAAGGCCGAAGCCGGTATCGCCTTCGACGGAGACGCCGATCGTATCGGCGTGATCACCGATCACGGTGATGTCCTCTGGGGAGATCAGCTTCTGCTGCTCTTCTCCCGCTTCATCTTAAAGGCGAATCCCGGCGCAGCCATCATCGGGGAGATCAAATGTTCGCAGACGTTATACGACGACATCGCCGCGAACGGCGGACGGGCCATCATGTGGAAGGCAGGCCATTCGTTGATCAAGGAAAAGATGAAAGTGGAGAACGCCCTGTTGGCCGGAGAAATGAGCGGCCATATCTTCTTCGCAGACCGTTATTTCGGATTTGATGACGCGATTTATGCTTCCGTCCGACTGTTGGAGATTCTCTCCGAAACCGGAAAGAGGCTGAGCGATCTGCTTTCCGACGTCCCGCGAACCTTCAGCACGCCCGAAATTCGCATCGATTGCCCGGATGAGATCAAGTTCGCCGTTGTGGAGGCCGTCCGCGAACACTACAGAAAAACCCATCGCATCATCGATATCGACGGCGTTCGGGTCCCCTTCGGCGACGGATGGGGACTTCTGCGGGCGTCCAACACGCAACCCGTTCTGGTCTTGCGTTTTGAAGCTGCCAACGAAGAACGTCTTTCCGCGATTCGGCACGAGATCGAACGGGTACTGAACGTTGTTTTGAAATCATTCCAATGATTTCAAAATCAGATGATGGTCGGGGCGGTAGGATTTGAACCTACGGCATCCTGCTCCCAAAGCAGGCGCGCTACCGGGCTGCGCTACGCCCCGTTTTCTGGCGGGTCACATCATTTCCTGGCAAATCTTTCCTTCAGCTTTGCGATGGCCTGTCCCCGATGGCTGATGCGGTTCTTCGCCTCGGAAGAAAGCTCGGCGACCGTCACCCCCAAATCAGGAAGGATAAAGATCGGATCATACCCGAATCCACCGCGACCGACGGGTCTATCCGCGATGATCCCCAGCCAACGCCCCTCGAAGGTTTCCATACGGCCGTTCGCTGGAGAATAGAGGACAAGGACACAACGGAACAGGGCCCCCCTTTTTTCCGGAGGAACGCCCTTGAGCTCATTTAGCAAACGGCGAATGTTGCTCCCATCATCCGCGTCTTGACCGGCATAGCGCGCCGAATAGATCCCCGGCGCTCCGCCCAGGGCATCCACCTCGAGTCCCGAATCGTCGGCAAGAACGGTTCTCCCCGTTGCCTCCGCGACGGTTTTGGCCTTGATCAGCGCGTTTTCCAGAAAGCTTTTCCCGTCTTCGATGATTTCGGGAATATCCGGATAATCATTCAACGAACCGACGTCGATGCCGACGTCGGTCAGCATCGTTCGAATTTCATCGATCTTTCCCCGATTTCTGGAGGCAAACACGATTCTCTTCAGATGGTCGTCCTCCAATGATCCTTTCCGATCTCCGCACAAGCCGCATATCCCTGAACGCGTCCAGTCACGGCACCCATCATTTCAAAGGCTACGGCATCTTCCGGAAATAATCCTGAAGCCCCCTCAGCAGCGCTCGCGCAACGGCCTTTTGCGTTTCCGGCTCGGTCATTTTTTTTCGATCGTCCGGGTGGGTGGCAAATGCGATTTCAACCACCACGCCGGGGATGTTCACACTCTCCAACAAAGGATGTGGCGCATCGCGCAGGCCTCGTCCCTTTCGGGGAAATACCGCTTCCAGTCCTGCCTGCATCTTCTGCGCGAGCCTGACGGAATCGTTGAGTGTTTTGTTGCGGGCCATGTCTCTGAGGATCGTCGGCTGATCTTCGCTTGTGGCGGGTTGCTGAAATCCGGGGAAATAGACCTCATAACCGGTTGCCTTCTTACCGAAACCGGAATTGACATGAATGCTGAGGATACAGTCCGCTTTCGCTGTCCCGGCGATCGCAATCCTCTCCGCAATCGACAGGGATCTGTCCGCCGAACGGATCAGCCGGAATTGGAAATCAGGTATTTTTTTCCCCTCGTCGCGCAGCAGAAGGGCGATGTTTAGGGTCAGATCCTTCTCGCGCAGTTTGTCCGTCAAGACACCGGTATCCGCTCCCCCATGCGCCGGATCGAGCAGGATCACGTATGGATTTGGTCGCTGCACCCCGAATCCGGCCATAGGGATCATCCCCGTAATCAGCATGATCAGTGTGAATATTCCGTATTTCAGGACCCGTCCGTTCATGAATGCCATCATTTCCTTTTTTCTTCCTTGCATAATTCGTTTTTCATACAGTAAACGGCCGGTGCCTGTCAATTTGAATCCGCTTCAGAAGATTCCCGTTATTCGTCGTGATCCTCACAACCTCTCCACGGAGATCACCTCCGGCAACCGCCGGATCGCCGCTACGATCCTGTTGAACTGATTCAGGTCGGCAACGCTGATTCCGAATTCGCATCGGGCCTGTCCGTCCTGTGGCGCATTGATCTCCGCATGGGTAATGTTCACGTCCAGAGAAGAGATCGCGGCGCTGATATCGGCAAGGGCTCCCTTCTTGTCGTAACAGATGATTTTCATCCGAACCGTATAGTCTCTTTTTTCACGAATGTTCCACTGGACGTCGACGAGACGTTCAGTATCCATCATGTCCCGAACATGTTTGCAATGCGTCGAATGAACCGTGATTCCGCGTCCGCGGGAAATGTAACCGACAATCTCATCCCCCGGGATCGGATCGCAGCACTTTCCGAAACGGACCATGATGTCGTCGATCCCCGTCAGCGATATGCCGATCGGCGCCGCTTCTCCGTCTTTTCTCTTCGTCCGCTCGGATGGTCCCTCTTTGGGGGAATCTTCGTCTGGAAGAAAATGGTGCGCCACGTGCTTCGCGGACAATCTGCCGAATCCGACGAAGGCCATCAGGTCTTCCAGCGAATCGATGTGGTACTCCTTGAACACCTCTTTCATTTCATCGGATTTCGCGATCTGTCCAAATTTCAGATGTTGTTTTTTAAACTCCTTCTCGAGAAGGTCCTTGCCCAACGTGACGCTCTTCTTTCGTTCCTCGGTTTTGACCCAGTTGCGAATCTTCGCGATGGCGCGGGAAGTCACCACATATTTCAGCCAATCCTTGCTGGGGTGATGGCCGGTCTGCGTGATGATTTCCACCCTGTCTCCGTTTCGCAACTGATATTTCA
>JAQTRB010000082.1 GCA_028712015.1 Syntrophales bacterium | reverse complement strand
AATCCGGCGGTTGTTCAACCCTCCGACACGGCGGTCCGGAAAGAAAAATGGTGCGCGTGCAGCCACCCAACCACCGGGCGGTCCACAAACAGGAACAGCAGGATGTAGAGCGGCATCCCGCCGCAGGCGGCCAATAGGGTTATTTTGGGAAGTTTTTCCATCTTCGTTCAGCCAGCGATGATGATATGAGCTTTCGCTCGACCTTCCGGATTGCGCAAAAGACGGGTCTTCAAGCGGGGTTCCGGCCGGTTAGGGCTGCGCGCCAGGCGTCGAGCAGATGGGCGATGTCTTCGAAGATGAAGTCGGCGCCTGCGGCTTCGGCCTCGGACCGGTCGGACGCGCCGGAAAGCACGCAGATTGTCGTCAGGGAAGCCCGTTTCCCGCCGACGATGTCGGTTTCCACGCGATCGCCGACAGCGGCCGTCGTTTCCGGGCGCGAGCCCATCTGCGCCATGGCCAGTTCGTACATGATCGGTTCGGGCTTGCCGATGACGGTCGGTTCGACTTCGGATGCGATCGCCAGCATCGCGATCATCGCCCCGCTTCCGGGCAGCCATTCGTCTTCCATCGGAAGGTTGGGGTCCATGTTTGTCGCGATGAACCGCGCACCGGAGCGGATGAGCCGAACGGCGCACTGGATTTTTTCAAAGGTGATTTCGGTGTCCAAACCGGCCACGACGGCCCGGACATCCTCGTCGGCCGGAATGAAGCCCTCCTCCGCCATCGCCTGGCGGAGCGCAGGCATGCCGAAGATATGCACCCGGGTCCCGGCCGGGAACTCGCGCCGCAGATAGCGGGCCGCCGCCTGTCCGGAGACCAGAATCTCGGACGGCGACAACCGCGCCCCCATGCCGGCCAGTTGAACGACGCGCTCCTGCGGCGTACGGGTGCCGTTGTTGGTGACCAGAACAAAGGAAATGCGCCGTTCGCGCAGAAATGAAATAAATTCGCCCAACCGCGGCATCGGCCGGTTGCCCCGGTACAGCACCCCGTCCATGTCGAGGATAAGGTGCGTAATGTCCGTCAACATCGCCATCGGTTCCTCCCGTTTTCACCGTTCATCGAAACAACTCCTGATCCCAGAAAATCTTCCTTGCCCCGTCGCATTTCTCCAACGTCAGAAATAGCTGTGGAGGCTGTTGAGGTAATTCACGCCGAGGTAGGTAAACAGAACGGAGGCAAAGCCGAACAGCGACAGCCAGGCCATTCTTTTCCCCCGCCAGCCCCTCACGGCGCGCGCATGGAGCATCAGCGCATAAACGATCCAGGTGATCAGCGACCAGGTCTCCTTCGGATCCCAGCTCCAGTAGGAACCCCAGGCGGAGTGGGCCCAGATCGAGCCGGTGGCGATCCCAAGGCTCAAAAAAATGAACCCCAGCAGCGCGCCCTGATAGAGAAGCTCCTCGAGCGCATCGTCGGCGGGGATCCGTTGTCGAAGGCGACCGCCCACGCCGGCGGAAGCGTCGCTCTTGAGCAAAATCATAATCCCGAGGGCAAAGGCCGCGGCGAAAAAGGCGTAGCCCAGAAAACAGGTGAGGACATGGACGGTCAGCCAGTTGCTCTGCAGCGCGGGAATCAGCGGCTGGATCCGGTTGTTGACGCCGGGGACCATCGAGGCGTAGGCCAAAAGCAGAAAGGCGACCGGCATCAGGAAGGTCCCCAGGCCGCGGATCTTGGATCGGCCCTCCAAAATCAGGTGAATGAATAGGATCGACCAGGAAAAAAAGACAAGCGACTCGTAGAAATTGGACAGAGGGGCGTGACCGATTCCCAGATCGTAGGAGTTCTTCCAGCGCAGCAACAGCGCCGCGCTGTGCATCGCGAAGCCGATCCGGGCAAGCCAAGAGGCCGGAGCGCTCCATCGCTCCCGTCCATGAACCATGCGGACCAGGTAAAATGCAAAGGACGCGAGATAGACAAAGGTCGTCCAACCGATGATGAGCGTATCGCTCATGTCCGTTCCTCCGCGGCGTCGCCCGCCGCCAGCAGCCGGCGAATTTCCGTTTCCAGACCGGCGGGATCCCGATTGCTCTGTCCGGCGACGGCGATCCGGCTTCCCCCTTCGCGGGTTTCCACCCGGATCCAAAAACGGCGATGGGAAAAGAAAAAGACGGTGATCAGCCCTCCCAGAACCAATCCCGCCCCCAGGGCCACCAGCGGCGCGCCGGGGTCATGGGCCGCCTGGAGAACCGTGAAGTAGCGCTCCCCGGTCTGCTCCAGCGAGAAGAGCCAGGGGGAAAAGAGGCCGGGATTCATCAGCGGAACCTGCGCCAGGATTCCAGGATTGGCGGCCTTGATCTGCTCGATCCGCTCAAAAACCCAGAACTGGAACGCCCGCTTCCCGTCCGTCACGGAGAGTTTCACCGCCGGGCCCATCCGCATCAGGTCGCCCTCGACGCGCAGCACCTCGACCTCGCCGGCGCCGCCGGGCAGTTCAAAGCGGTTCCCGGGATGAATCTCCCGGCCGCCGGCCGGCTTGTCCCTCCGGGTCCAGCTCAGGGTTTGACGGCCGCCGGGGAGGCGTCCGTAACTGGATTGATAGAAGCGCAGACCGCCGAAATCGAGCGGATGGTTGACCAGCAGCGCTCCCGCCATTTCGACCTTGCCGTTCCGCAGAAAGGCAAGGTCGGAGCGAAAGAGCTTCGGTGCGCCGCTTTCATAATGCTCGACCACGAAGCGGTCGCAGCGGATTTGGAAGTCCAGCGTTCGGGGGGCCTTGCCTCCGGCCAGCTGCAACTGGTCGGCCGTTCCGCCCTCGGCGATCTCCACGTGCCCCTTCAGACCCCAGACGGCGCCCGCGAAACCGCCGGCGATCAGCAGCAGGATGCCCAGGTGAACGAAGTAGACGCCGAGGCGCGAAAAGGCTCCTGCTTCACCGGCCAAGCAGATCCCCTGACCCGTCTGCGTGCGTGTCACCCTTCCCTGCCGTTTTCGCAGTCGGGTTTCGATTCGGTCCGCCGCTTCCGCGGGAGAGAGCGCGGAATTTCGGTGCCGGTCCGGGCGAAGCGAGGCGAAGAGGTCCGGCCGATCGGGCGGGAGACCGCCGCGAATCTGGCGCCACGCGACGGGAAAACGGTCCAGCGAGCAGGCGATCAGATTGACGGCCAGCATCGATAGCAACAGGACGAACCATATCGAGTGGTAGACGTCGAAAAGCTGCAGCGCCTCGAAGAGTGTCCGCAGTACGGGATGGAGGCGGCCGGAGAATGCCTCCGCTTCGATCTGCTGGGGAATCACCGTTCCGAGCAAGGCCCCCAACGCGATCATGCTCAGCAACGCTATGGCCAGCCGCCCGGAGGCTAAAAAAACCCTGAAACGGTTGTGCGAATTTGTCATAGGTGTTTTCTCTCGCCGTTCGAAAATCGCGCTGATCCGTCTTCAGATAGAAAAATCAAAGTCCGGGAGATTTTGAATGGGCCGGCCGCTGCTTGCCTCGGTTGCCCGTCAGGCCGACGCTTGCCGAAGGATCGCGAACGTGACTTCCGTCGGGCGGTGTCTAACACGAAAAAGAAGCGTTGCCAAGGATGAGGTTCTTGAAAAAAATGGATTCAGGTGAGATCGCGGTTCGCTTCTTCCAGCAGAGAGGATATTTTTTCGTCCAGTTGATCGAACCGACGGATCATTTTCTTCGCCTCCTCCGTGAGATGCATGCCGGTTCGTCCGGGTTCGTTCGCTACGAGCTTCATCCCGAGACGCTTCTCGGAGGCCTTCACGCGTCCCCACGCGGCACGGTAGGACATATCCAGTTTTTTCGCCGCCGCGTTGAGACTGTGGCACTCGTCGATGGCCTTCAGCAGGATATCCCTCCCGGGTCCGAAGAGCACCTCTCCATCTTTTTCCAACCAGATCTTGTGCTTGATTTCCATGCTGTTGCCCCTTCCCAAACCTGGAGATGAGGATCCAATGGTGGTTCACTTATCAAATAAAGTTATGCTCGACAAGACATATGTATTTCATGACATAACATACTGAAATCGTTTCATTATTTTGAAATTTTCGCTTGACAGGACGACGGGGGGTCGGATAGTCTACCGCGCAGAGAGGGAGCCTTAACCGAAGAAGACGGACAGCGGTCCGTCAGGCTGCGTAAAGGTCATTGAGGATGTTTCCGAGCCCCAACATGCCGTTTCACCAACCTTTCCTACCGCTTCCGCACTTCGTCCATACCGATCATTACGGAGGAATATCATGAAAAGACGTACAATTGTCGTGGCGGTCATCTTTGTTGCCGTCTCCATTGCCTTTGCCGGCTGGGTGTCGGCGCAGACCAAGCTGGCCCCCAACGGCGCCGCCGTCTGGGATTTTATCAAGAAAGCGGACTATGCCAAAAAGTGGAAAATGTGGCCCGATTCCAAACCGATGCACCGGGGCGTCGATCCGCACGGCGCGCTGTTGAATGTCTACGTGAACGATGCGGCGCTCAAAGGCATCGCCGCCAAGAAGGGGAAGCTGCCGGTGGAGTCGTTGGTGATCATCGACAACTTCAATGCCCAGAAGAAACTCGAATTCATCGGGATCATGTACAAGATCAAGGGATACGATCCCAAGAATGGAGACTGGTTCTGGGCGCAGTACACGCCGGACGGCAAGATCGTGGAGGAAGGGAAGATCGACGAATGCATCCGCTGCCATGCGGCGCAGAAGTCCAACGACTACGTTTATTCAAGCAAACTTAAATAGACGCACATTAAAAATGGAGGTTTCTATGAAAGAAGAGGTCAAGATTCCCGAGATCGTCAACAAGGAGACGTCGCGCCGCGGCTTCCTCAAGGGAGCGGCGATCACGGCGGGCGGGGCGATTGCGCTGGCCACCATCGGCGGCGTCAGGCCGAAGGAGGTCAAGGCGGCGGAAGCGCCGAAGGTCGTGCAGCGCTACCTGTTCGCCGAGCGACAGAACTGTACGGGGTGCCGCGCTTGCGAGTACGCCTGCAACATCAAACATGAGGGCGTCGTCCGGCCGTCGGTGGCGCGGATTCATGTCCTCAAGCACAAAGGGGTCGTGGACATCCCCGTGATCTGCTGGCACTGCGACGATCATCCATGCGTCGCGGCCTGTCCGACAACCCCCAAATCGCTCACCGTGGATCCCAAGAGCAACGGGATTATCCTCAACGAGAAGACCTGCATCGGCGAGAAATGCATGAAGTGCCAGGAGGCCTGTCCCGCGGCGTATGTGCGGTCCAATCCGGATACGGGTCTGCCTCTGATGTGCGACATGTGCGGCGGCGATCCGGAGTGCGTCAAGGCGTGCCTGCAGCAGTCGGGCAAGCCCCAGGGTCCCTGCCTGGTGGCCAATACGATGGGCTTCGGGGTCAATCTGGCCTACCGGAACGTGAAACCGGTCAAGGCCGCTGAGGACATGATGGATCTGCTGTTTTATCCCAGCAAGGGCGACAGGGTCGTCGCCGGCAAATCCGGGAAGGGGAGGTGATCGCGATGACAGCACCCAAAGGCGGATATTTCGGAAAAGTTCTGGAAGTGGATTTGAGCAAGGGCGAAATCAAAACGCGCGAGCTCTCCGACGAGACGGCGCGGAAATTTATCGGCGGCTCCGGTCTGGGCGCGCATTATCTGACGTCGGAGTACAAGGCGCATCACGATCCCTGGGCCGAGGACAGCTTCCTTTTCATCGGTCCCGGTCCCCTGAACGGCACCTTCTGCCCATCCACGCGGGCGAGCTTCGTGAACCAGAGCGTCTATACGGGTTTGATCAGCCATGCCGAGGTGGGCGGCCATTTCGGCAACGAGATCAAATGGGCCGGCTGGGACGGCATCTACATCAAGGGAAAATCGAAAAAACCGGTCTGGCTTTCGATCAAGGACGACAAGGTTGAAATCAGGGATGCCTCCAAGATGTGGGGCAAGGATACGGAAACGGCCGAAGAGATGATCCTCAAGGAGATGAAGGATCCGTACTCTCGGACGGCCATCATCGGTCCGGCCGGCGAGAATATGGTCCCCTATGCGGCCGTTATTGTCGAACGGACCCGCGCGGCGGCGCGGACCAGCACCGGCGCGCTGATGGGAAACAAGAAGCTCAAGGCGATCAGCGTTCGCGGGACCAAGGCGGTGCCGACCGTCGATCCGGTGAAGTTCACCGAAGCGGCAAAACTCTCCCTGCAGTACAACGTGGACCGCGAGGCCTGGCAGGGGATCAAACGTTGGGGTACCGGCGGTCTGCTTGAACTGAAAAACTGGGTCAGCGGGTCGCTCATCACCAAGAACTTTCAGACGACCTGGTATCCCGACATCGAGCATCTCGGCGGCGAGCAGGCGGCCCGGACCTTCTGGAAGAGGCACGTGGCGTGCAACAACTGCCCGGTCCACTGCATGAAGCTGGGCGTCATCCGCGACGGCAAGTACCGAGGGCTCATCGCCGAGGGACCCGAGTACGAGACCGGCGGCCTTTTGGGCAGCAACCTGATGATGAAAGACTTTGCCGGCATGATGGCGCTGATCGAGCTTTGCGATGCCATGGGACTCGATTCGATTTCCACCGGCGGCGTCCTCGCCTTCACGACGGAGTGCGTCGACCGGGGCGTGCTGAAGGCGGCCGATCTCGATGGAATCAACGTCAAGTGGGGGAGCGCCGACGCTTATATGCAACTGATTCGCAAGATCGCCTACAAGGAGGGCAAGGCCGGCAAGCTTCTCTCCAAGGGCGTCAAGAAGATGTCCCAGGAGATCGGCAAGGGGTCGGAAGCCTGGGCCGTCCAGGTGAAGGGCAAGGAGATCGCCGCCCACGATCCGCGGGGAGACAAGGCCCGTGCCTACAGCTACGCAATGGGCCAGTGCGGCGGAGACCATCACGAAGGCGACAGCTCCGACCTCGGCGCCCGCTGGGCGATGATCAACTCGCTGTGCATGTGTTCCTTCGTCGGCGGCGTTCCGTGGCTCAAGGAGACGCCGGGTGTCG
>JAQTRB010000081.1 GCA_028712015.1 Syntrophales bacterium | reverse complement strand
CGCTGAACGGGTCCCAGGGTTGCGAAATCCGGAAGGAAGTAATAACCGCTCAGGGACGGCCTGACGATGCCTTTCCATCCGGACCGGACCACAAGCGCATAATGCCCGCCGCCGGTTGTTTTCAGGGTTTGACTGTTCAATCCATCCGAAAAGGTGACGGTCACGCCGTCAATTCCCTCGGTCGTTCAGGAATCGGTGACTCTCCCGGAAATGGTGTACGTCTGGGCGTCGACCGGCTGAGACTGGACAAGGATCAGAAGCGATGCCAGCAAGAACAGCGGCCACAGTGGTCTTTTGTACATTTTCATGACACGGCTCCCCCCATCTTCGTGCTACCCAAGTTTCCTATTGGCGGACACATTCGTTCCGATTATAGCCAGGGATGATTTGAAATCAACCTGTTTTGATGCTACTGTTTGCTGAACGGAAGAAAATCCGCACCGGGAGGGCAGTCATGGAATTCAACGTTCTGATCGGCGGAGAAGGGGGACAAGGGGCCTTTTCCGTGGAAATGGAATTGACGGAAGCCTTGACCAGGCTCAACTACCATTTTTTCGCCACCAAACATTACATGTCGCGAATCCGGGGCGGCCACAACTTTCACATGATCCGCGTCGCCGACCATCCGGTCCACGCCTTGAACGGCGGAAAATGGGAGATGGTCGTCGCCCTCGACGACGAGACGGAACCGCTTCACAAGCCGGACCTCCGTGAAGGCGGCCTCTTCCTCTCCCGCGCGATGACGAAGGAGATCGCGGACGAAGGGAAAAAACGCTTCGGGGAGATCCGCTCCGCCAACACGGCCCTGGTCGGCTGCGTTCTGGCCGTGATCGGCGTCGCGCCGGAGAAAATAGCGGAGACGGCCGAATCCGGGAAAAAAGAGGGATACCTCAAGATGGGGTATGATTTCGCCGCGCGGTGGAACATTGCCGGGGCGTTCCCCGTTTCGGCGGCCGCGGGCTGCCCCGTCAGGTTCGACGGAAATCAGGCCCTCGCCTTCGGGGCGCTTCTGGGCGGCTGCCGGTTCGTGGCCGGCTACCCGATGACGCCCGCCACCTCCATCCTGCACTACTTCTCCGAAGCGGCGCGGGAGCTCCCCGTCCATTTCGAGCAGGCCGAGGATGAAATCGCCGCGATCAACATGGCCCTGGGCGCCTCCTACGCCGGCGTCCGGTCGATGGCGGCCACGTCCGGCGGAGGCTTCGCGCTGATGCAGGAGGGGGTGTCGCTCGCGGGGATGACGGAGACGCCGATTGTCGTCGCCGTCGCCCAGCGTCCCGGTCCGGCGACCGGGCTCCCCACCCGGACCGAGCAGGGCGATCTGAACTTCATCCTCCACGCGGGCCACGGGGAGTTCCCCAGGGTCCTCTTCGCCCCCGGTTCCATTCTCGAGACCATTGAGCTGGCGCGGAGGGCCTTCGACCTCGCCGACCGGTTCCAGATCCCCGTTTTTTTACTGACGGATCAGTACTTCGCCGACTCCGTTCAGGTCGTCGAAGAGGAGGATATCCCGCTGGAGCCGGGCGCCCGCGAATGCCCGGCCCTGGACGCCGCCTACAAGCGGTACCGTCTGACGGAGGACGGAATTTCTCCGCTGACCTTCCCGGGGCTTTCCGACGCGCGGGTCAAGCTCGACTCGGACGAGCACGACGAGGAGGGGAAAATCACGGAGGACCCCGATCTGCGGAAGCGGATGGTGGACAAACGACTCGGGAAGATCGAACGGTTGAAAACGGAGGCGGTCATGCCGACGTTCTCCGGCGCGCTGGCATCCGCCGCCGTCATCCTCTGCTGGGGCTCGAACCGCCTCATTGCCGAGGAGGCGGGCGGGCGGCTCACTGCGGAGGGGATCGCGGTTTCCGTCCTTCACTTCGGCCAGGTCTATCCGCTGACGGCCGCGATGGTCGCCCCTTACCGGTTGGAGGGAAAAAAGCGGATCTGCGTGGAGAACAACGCGACGGGCCAGTTCGCCGGACTGCTGAAACGGGAACTCGGTCTTGCCGTCGATCACAGCGTCCTCAAATACGACGGCGACTGTTTTACCGTGGAGGAGCTCTATCAAACGCTCAGAAGCCTTCTCGCGTAAGGAGGGAGAGATGGAACCGAAAATCAAAACGGGCTGGTGCCCCGGTTGCGGCAATTTCGCGATTCGCGATGTCCTGGAGAAGGTCTTCCGGGAACTTCCCGTTCCGCGGAACAAAATCGTCCTCACCTCGGGGATCGGGCAGGCCGCCAAGATGCCGCATTATCTCGACGTGAACTTTTTCAACGGCCTTCATGGCCGTTCGCTGCCGCCCGCCGTGGGGATCAAGCTGGCCCGACCCGACCTGACCGTCATCGCCTATTCCGGCGACGGTTGCATGTACGGCGAAGGGGGGAACCACTTCATCCACACCCTCCGCCGGCGTCTGGATATCACGATCCTGGTTTCCGAAAACCGGGTTTACGCGCTGACCAAGGGGCAGAGTTCCCCCACAACGGGCCTTGCCGTGAAAAACGACCTGACTCCCGGCGGGAATCCGAACCGACCGCTGAATCCGCTCGCCCTCGCCGTCCTGATGGGCGCCCCCTTCGCCGCCCGGGGATTCGCCGGCGACAAGGAGCACCTTGCGGCGCTCATCCGGGAGGCGATCCTGTTCACCGGAACGGCCGTCGTGGACATCCTTCAGCCCTGCGTCAGCTTCAACAAGATCAACACCTACGCCTGGTACCGGGAGCGGGTGTTCAAGCTGGAGAAGCCCCCGAGCGACCGTTACGAGGCTATCCGGACCGCCGAGATCTGGGGGGAGAAGATCCCGATCGGCGTGATCTGGCGCGACGACGCATCCCCCCTCCGCGAAATCAAGAATATCTTTGAAACGCCGCTGACGAGAGAAGACGTCGCTTCCCGCCTCAACATGCGCTGTGTGATGATGAGGTGATCCCCGAGTGCATTCCTCCGTCCGGAGCGGGGACCGCTATCCCAAAGGAGGTCATTCATGGCAAAGATCGACGCATTTTTCCAGTTGATGCACGATCAGGGTGCATCGGATCTGCACCTCGTCACGGGCCAGCAACCGGTCCTTCGGATCCATGGGGAGATGGAACGGATCCAATTCGACATTCTCACCAATGACGGCCTGAAGGCAATGCTCTACGAGATCGCCCCCGAGCAGAAGATCAAACAGTTTGAAGAGACGGGCGATGTCGACTTCGCCTACGAGATTCCGGGACTGGCCCGTTACCGCGCCAACTTCTTTCAGCAGCAGTTCGGCTGTGCGGCGGTCTTTCGGGAAATTCCGAGCAAAATCAAGAGCGCGGCGGAATTGGGCCTCCCTTCGGTCGTCTCCAAGCTGGCCAGCCTGCCCCGAGGATTGGTTCTGGTCACGGGACCGACGGGATGCGGCAAGTCAACGACGTTGGCGGCGATCATCGACGAAGCGAACCGAACCCGCAAGGACCACATCATCACGATCGAGGATCCGGTCGAGTTCGTTCACCAGAGCAAGCGCTGCATCGTGAACCACCGGGAGGTCGGCCGGCACACGCGATCCTTTGCGGCGGCCCTGCGGGGAGCCCTGCGCGAGGATCCGGACATCATCCTGGTCGGCGAGATGCGCGATCTGGAAACCATCTCGCTGGCCATCGAGGCGGCCTCCACCGGCCATCTGGTCTTCGCCACCCTCCACACGACCAGCGCCGCCAAGACCGTCAACCGGATCATCGAGGTTTTCCCCACAGGCGAACAAATGCTGATCCGATCGACACTGGCCGACGGGATCCGGGCCGTTGTCGCCCAGGTTCTCTTCAAGAGGATCGACAAAAAGGGACGCTGCGCCGCCCTGGAGATCATGATTGCCAATTCCGCGGTCCGGAACCTGATCCGAGAATCGAAAACCTTCCAGATTCCCTCGATGATCCAGACGGGAAAGAAATACGGCATGCAGCTTTTGGACGACGCGATCATGGAGTTGCTCAACAGGGGCTGGATCGGCGGGGACGAGGCATACATAAAAGCGAACGAACAGCAGCGGTTCCGGCCGTTCCTGAAGAATCCGCCGGCGGACTTCACCGAGGCGTAGACGACCGCATCGGTCTCTTTTGAGTCGGAGACTGACGGGAGCTCTCCACAAAAAGGCCACCTTCCATCAGCGGGAACTGGCGAGCGATTTCAACCCATTCACATGCGGAATGATCGCCTTCGACGACCACATCGTCGAGCTCTTCAGAGAGAGGCTTATCGGCGAGAAGACGGGAACGGCCTGAGCGATTGTCTCAATGATCGGTCGGGGAGGATTTCAGTGCGTCGGCCCGGCGGAGGGCCTCCGCGGCAAGCCCGTTCCGTCCGTCGGCGGCATAGGATTGCGCCAGGCGCAGCGCATGAAGAGGGTTGCCCGGTTCGGCGGCGACGGCCTTGATGAAGGCTTCCGCTGCGCGGGAATGAAATCCTTCCCGAAAGAGGCCGCGGCCCAGACGGTTCCAGAAGGCCGCCGCGGACACGGGCCGGAGTTCCGCGGCCCGGCCGTAAGCCTCCGCGGCCGCATCCGGTTTCCCCAGACAAAGCAGGCAATCGCCGATCCCCGCCCAGGCCAGAGGTTCGTCGGGACACGCCTTCAGAGATTTTTCCCATGCCTTCGCGGCCCTTTCCGGGAATCCGGAACGCAGGAGACCTGCCGCCAGGCGGTTCAGAAAAACGGCCGCCGCCGCGGGATCGATTTTCATGGCACGGTTGTACGCGGTCTCCGCCCGGCCGGGATCCCCTTCGGCAAGACGGACATCGCCAAGCGAACACCAGTGTCCGGGTGCATCCGGTTCCCGTTCGGTCAGTTTCTCAAATACTCCCGCGGCCTCGGCGGCCATTCCCGTCGAGAGATAGGACTCTCCCAGGGTTTGAAGGATGCCGACATCCTCCGGTTGCGCGGCCGCGGCCCGCTCGCAGACCGAGATCAACGCCTCCCCGTTGTTCCTCTCCCGGTATATCCGGACGAGTTCATCGTAGGCAAAACCGGTGAAGAGTCCGCGCGCGAGCTCTTTCCGGAACAGTTGCTCAAAACAGGCAACGGCTTCGTCGCTTTCTCCGCTGTCGTGGAGCGCCCAGGCCAGCGCAAGGAGGTGCGAATCCTCCTCCGGAGAGGTTTGAACCAGCCTGCGATAGATGGGCACCGCCTCGGCGAAACGTCCCGCTTTCATCAGGTCGTCCGCGCGGTTTCGGTCGCGGGAAGAGGAATGAGCGGTGATTGTGGAATGCAAGGAAGGCACTTTTATGAAACGGAACAGCCGTTGACTGAAAAGCCCCGGGAACGGTTTCGTCTCCCGGGGCATGATTCTCCGATCAGCAACTCGTACAGGAACCGCAGGCGCTTTCCGCCGGTTTCAGGCTTGACGTCAGTTTGAATCCACCCCCGCGCGGCGTGGTGATGAATTCGACCGCGATCGGTTTAATCTTTTCAAACAGCTCCTTTTCGACCAGATAGGTCACTCCCCGGTCCTCGAAAACCTCGTCGTTCTGTTTTGACTCATCCAGAGCCATGCCCAAAGAGGGCCCCGATCAGCCGCCCTCCTGCATCAGGACTCTGATGGAAGGGGCCTCCGTGCGGCTCTTCAGGAATTCCTTGATCATCTCACTCGCTTTTTCAGATACGGAAAACATGATTATCTCCTTTTTTGGACCCTCTCTCGGTCCGTCTGATTTTCGCTTAACCTAATGATTATTTTCTTTTTGTCAAACGGTATTTTTTAGATGGGTGTTTTTGCAGGGTTGGTCGCCGTCCATCGAAGCGCGATAATCGTTGACACGAATCCCGTGGTTCACTATACAAGACGATCCATCCCAAACCACGAGCAGGAGGACAAAAATGACAGCATCCGCATCTTTTTTAGAGATTCCCTGCCGGTATTTTTCGAAGCCCGGTCCCGCCGATACGGAGGCGGTCCTCGAGGCGGTGTGCCGGCGGGCAGAGGCGTTGTCGATCAACCGGATCATCATGGCGACGTGCAGCGGCCGGACGGTTTTCGAGGCGCTGAAACGTTTCAACCCTGCGTTGAAGATCGTCGCCGTCACGCATGTGGCGGGATTCAACGAGCCCAACGTTCAAGAATTGAGCGAAAAGGATCGACAGTCGCTCCAGGCGCGGGGCGTGCAGGTTCTCACCTGCGCACATGCCTTCGGCGGCGTCGGCCGCGGGGTGCGGAACAAGGTCGGCACCTATCAGGTCGACGAGGTCATGGCCTTCACCCTCCGGATCTTCGGCCAAGGGACAAAGGTCGCCGTCGAGATCGCGCTGATGGCCGCCGATGCCGGCCTCGTCCGGACAGACGAAGATGTAATCTCCGTCGGCGGTACGGGAAAAGGTGCGGACACGGCACTTGTCCTTCGGCCTGCGATCAGTTCCCGCCTGTTCGATCTTCGGGTCCGGGAGTTGATCTGCAAACCAGCGAATCCGTAAGGCGCCGGGAACCCGATGTGCCGCCCTCAGGTTCCCGGCAAAAGCATATCTTACGGAGGATCAGAAAATCACTTCTTTGCCTTGGCCGGCGCCTTCTTTGCCACGGCCTTCGCTTTGGCCGGCGCCTTCTTTGCCACGGCCTTCGCCTTGGCCGGCGCCTTCTTTGCCGCCGCAGCCTTCGCCTTGGCTGGCGCTTTCTTTGCCGTCGCAGCCTTCGCCTTGGCCGGCGCCTTCTTTACCGCAGCCTTCTTCACGACCTTCTTCACTGTTGCCATGCGCATCTCCCTCCTTGCACTTGAAATATTCGATCCCACCTCACCGGGCTCCGGCCCAACCGCTTTGCCCTCCTGCGTGTGAAATCGTTGACTCGTCCAGACGATTCCTTCATGTTCCCACGGCGCCCTCGATCGCACCGGCATATTCCATTGAGGCGCCTTTCCCCCCGTCCGATCCCATTCCCGGCTTCTCTTCGTCCTTTTCCGCTCCCGGTCGCAGCCGCAAGAAAAACCGACGGATGAGGCTCGTCACCTC
>JAQTRB010000080.1 GCA_028712015.1 Syntrophales bacterium | reverse complement strand
TATTTACCACCATTCCCATTTGAAATCCAGTAGTGAAATGTGTTTCAACCATTCCACGACAAGGAAGGATGGTCTTCCGCGGCCTCATTTCCATGATCTCGACACGGATACCGTGTTCTGGTATGATCCCACCGCCGAAAAGGTCGCATCTCTTGTTGGTGCGGCCTTTTTCCGGCAGGCTTCTTCAATGACGCACGATCCGAACCGGGACCCTTACCGCAGCGACCATGGAACCGACACGAAGAGACGCAGATCATTCAGCTGGAAAGAGGACGATCGAAGCCGCGAAGGGGGAGTGGCGATCGCTTTGGATCACCGTTTTCATGGTGGGATTGTCGGTGGTCCTGATGTCCCTACCGGCGCCTGTCGGCCTCTCCATGGCGGGACAGCGCGTGCTGGCCGTGGCCCTCATGGCGATCGGCCTGTGGTGCACCGATGCGATTCCGGCGGCGGTGACCGGGATCCTGTTGGTCATCGCGCTCGTGCTCTCCGGGGGCGTGCCGGGGTTCCCGGAAGCGCTGGTCGGGTTTGCCGAACCGGTGGCCTATTTTCTCATCGGTGTGCTGACCATCGGCCTGGCGGTCCTCAAAAGCGGTCTGGCCGAGCGGGTGGCGCGTTTCTTTCTCCGGCGCTGCCAAGGGAGCTCGCGGGCCCTTTACCTGCAAATGCTGCTTTCCTTCCCGCTGCTGACGTTTCTGCTTCCCTCGGCGACGACCCGCACGGGTATCCTCGTCTTCGTCTATGAACAGGCGCTGGATCTGGGCCATGTGCCGCGGGGCGCTCCTCTTGCCAAGGCAATCATGCTGGCGCTCAACTCCATCAACCGGCTCGCCTCCACCGTTCTGCTGACGGGAGGAATCACTCCGGTACTGGCCGCATCCCTGATCGGCGGGATTTCCTGGGGCCGGTGGCTTATGCTCATGTGCGTGCCCTACGCGGTCCTGCTCGCTCTCGGCGCCGCGCTGATTTGCCTGCTGTACCGCAAGGGGTTCGACACGCCGCTGTCCCCGCTGCCGGCCGCCGAGCCGAAACCCCTGTCCGGAAAGGAGATCCGGACGCTCGCGATCACGATCGGGGCGTCCCTGCTGTGGCTCACGGATGCGTGGCATCACTGGAATCCGGCCCTGCCGGCGATTCTCGCCTGGGCCTGCCTGCTGACGCCGGGCATCGGGGTGCTCACCTGGAAGGAATTCGAGAAGGGTTTCGGCTGGGCGAACTTCTTCGTGCTCGCCTCCTCGCTGTCGCTGGCCCGCGCGCTGGGCAGCAGCGGCGCCAGCGCCTGGATTGCGGAGATCATCGTCCGCGGCATGCCGGCCTTTTCGCAGCAACCCGTCCTGGTCGTGATTGCGCTGCTGCTGGCCGCCGCACCGGTCCGTCTGCTCATCCCCAACATCACCGGCTTTCTGGCGACGACCATCCCGATCGCGATGTCGATCGGCGCGGCCACGGGGCTAAATCCCGTCATCTGCGGTCTTGCGGTGATGATCGCCGGCGACGCGGTCCTGTACTACCCGGCGCAGAGCGCCTCGTCCCTGGTCGTTTATGAACGGGGTCATCTGACGGCCGCGGAGATCTTCTTTTTCGGATTGTGGATGACCTTCGTTGCGTATCTCGTGGTGATGTTCGTCGCGCTGCCCTGGTGGACGGCCGTTGGCGAACCGCTTCGCCTCATCTCTCGCGGGTGATGCAAATCATCGATGCCGTTTATGATTTGAGATCATCTCTTGATTCTTTGGAGCGGGCGTGTCGGGGGAATGGCCGGGTGTGTCAGGAAGAAGGGACCAGCTTCCGCTCCAGGCGGTCCCGGCGGCGGGCAAGATCGGGAAGCTCCTCCGGCGACAATCGGCCGGCACAGGCGCAGGCGCGCATCGTCAGCGTCAGCGCCCGTCGGAAATCCCGCCGCCGGTGTTCGCACCACTTGGCCAGTTCCACCAGCGCGAAGAGGTTCTCCGTCTCTCTTCGGACCATCTCCTCCCAGATCGTCACCGCTTCCGGCCATTGGTTCCGGCGCTTGTAGAGAAGGGAAAGCTCCCGGCCCGCCTCGCGCGCCGTTTCCGGGCAGCCGCACCCGGTCAGGGGATCGAGCAGACGGATGGCCTCGCCCGGGCAATCGCGGGCCAGAAAAAGCCGCGCGGCGGCGAGGAGATCCCCGGGATGACGCCGCGAGGCTTCGGCCAGCGGATCGATCAGCTCCGCCAGGCGGGCGGCCAGGGCCGCGAGCGACAGGATGTCCAGGCGGTTGTGCGAAAAGACGTCGGCCATCAGCCGGCCGTCGCGCCGCCGGAGCCAGTCGAAGTAGCGCCGGGGGATTTCGCTGCCGGGGATGTCCCCTTCCCGTTCGAATCCGAGGATCGACGCCTCCAGCGCGCCCAGACGCCGGTCGGCGAGCCGATGGCTCAACAGGCGGCGGGCGGGATGGAGGAGATCGAGGTGGGGAAGACCGGCGAGCGGATTCGGCAGGCGGTTCATGACGAAGCGCGTGGCGAGCAGGCCGGCGTCGAAGGCCTTGCCGTTGAAGCTCACGAGGAAGGCTCTTCCCCGGAGCAGATCGCGAAGCGACTGCAGCGTCGCCCTCTCCTCGGCGAAATCCCGGGCGAAAAGCTGCCGCGTGACGAAACGGTCTCCGTCGAACCACCCCAGGCCGATGAGAAAGGCGACCGTTCCCGTGCCGCCGGCCAGCCCCGTCGTTTCCGTGTCGAGAAAGAGGGCCTGCCGGTATTCCAGATCCCGCAGGGCGGGATCATTGGCCAAAACGGCCAGCCGGCCCATGTCGAGCGGCGCGAGATCCCGGATGCACCGATCGCCGTGCCGGGAGGAACCCGACGCGATGTGATGCGTGCAGAAAAAGGTTCCCTCCTCGTTGACCGTCTCCTCTCCCGGAACCAGCTCTTCCAGCGGGACGCCGCGGCCCCGCCCGGACGCAGCCGCCGTCATCCGCCGGTTATCCGGCCGCCGGGAGAGAATGGCGTTGATCCGCTCCCGCAACGCGCGGAGCTCCTCCGCCCGCGAGCCTTCGCCGGTTCGTGCCGTTCCGCTTTCCAATTTCTTTTCGCCGGTCAGGCGTTGCAGACGATCCCTGGTGTCCATGGGGCTCCTGTACGAATCGGGAGATCAAACGGTGCAATGCTCCGTTCGCTTCCGGCGGATATCAGCCGTCCGCCGTTGGGAACAGAGACCGACCGGGAAACCGTTTTCCTATGGCCGGAGGAGGCCCAGGATTGCCAGGGCCGCTTCCTTCGCCCGGGGGCCCACCTCCAGCGTCGGACCGACGCAGGAGGGGCAGCCGCAGACGCAGGGGCAGGCGCGGATGAGCTGCAGCGCCGAGGCGATCAACGCGTCGTGGCGTTCGAAGAGCAGGTCCGAAAAGCCGATTCCCCCCGGATAGGCGTCGAAGAGGAAGATCGTCGGATCGAACGCGTCCATCGTGGGGGGCGACCCCTCCTCCCGGCCGGGCGTCGCCGTGATCGTCCGCCAGTTCCGGTCCTTCCGGACGAACCACTCGCCGCTCTTGTCCCCGATGGCCCGGTCGATGTCGTGGAGATCCGCCATCAGCATCATGGCGGCCAGGTGGTGGAGGGCGTAGGAGAGTCCCGACAGGCCGTCGATGACATCCTCCTGATTGAAGGCGAGGGCGGCGAGACGGTCTCGCGGGATCGTGAACCAGTAGCTCGTGGTGTGCATGTCCTTCTCCGGCAGGTTCACATCGCCGTAGCCCAGGTTCTCCGAGGTGTAAAACTTGATCTTCTTGTACCCCACGACCTTGCGTACCACCTGGACCTCGCCGTGCTCGACGAGGATCCTGTTTCCCGGCCGCTTCGCGAAATCGTCGATGACCCGGACGTTGGTGTAGGTCATCGCGTCGGTGTAGTAGTCCACCTCGACCTTGCGGACAAAGGCCGTCTTGCGCTCCAGATCGAGCTTGTCCACATAATACTGCTGGGACTCCATCATGTAGATCGCGTCGGTGTGGGCGGTGGTGAAGGCGCTGTCCCAGTCCACCTCGGCGATGACCCGGTGGTTCCCGGCGTCCGTCGTGTCGACGATCACGACATTCTCCGGATTGATGCTCCGGAGACTCACCTCGTCGGCGGGGTAGCTCTCCGCCGACCAGTGCCAGCGGGCGCCGACGCGATGGAGCACCCCCTTCTCCTCGAGATAGCCGAGCAGCTCTTCCAGGTTCTCCCCGCCGAAGCGCTCCCCCTTCTCGAAGGGCAGCTCGAAAGCGGCGCTCTTGATGTGGTGGAGCAGGATCAGCAGGTTGTCCGGATTGACCCGGCAGAACTCCGGGGAGCGGGAGAAGAAGTAGTCGGGATTCTCGACGATAAACTGGTCCAGCGGCGAGCTGCGGGCGATGAGCAGGGCGAGGCTCCGGCCCGTGCGCCGTCCGGCCCGCCCGGCCTGCTGCCAGGTGCTGGCGATCGAACCGGGGTAGCCGCAGAGGATGGCCGCCTCCAGGTCGCCGATGTCGATCCCCAGCTCCAGTGCGTTGGTCGTGACGACCCCCATGACATCGCGGCGGCGCAGACCCGCCTCGATCCGGCGGCGCAGGTTCGGCAGGTATCCCCCACGATAGCCCGTGACGAACTGGGTGTCCACCGGTTTCCCCTTCGCGAACCGGTCCTTGAGGTACTTCGTCAGCACCTCGACGTTCAGGCGGCTGGTGGCGAAGACGATCGTCTGGATGCCGTTCTCGATCAATTCCGCGGCCATCTTCCGAACCGGCGTCAGCGCGGATTGGCGGATGCCGAGTTCCCGGTTGACGATGGGCGGATTGTAGAGGATGAAGGTTTTGCCCGCGGTCGACGCCCCGCTCTCGTCGATGAGCGCCATGGGGCGCTCCAGGAGCCGCTCCGCGTGCTCTTTTGGATTGGCGACCGTTGCGGAACAGCAGATGAAAATGGGATCCCGGCCGTAGAAGCGGCAGATCCGGACCAGGCGCCGCAGCACGTTTGTCAGGTGGGAGCCGAAGACGCCGCGGTAGACATGGAGCTCGTCGATCACCACGTACCGGAGATTCGCGAAGAGCTTCTGCCATTTTGTGTGGTGGGGAAGGATGCCGGCGTGGAGCATGTCGGGATTCGTGACGACGACATGGCCCTGCCGGCGGATCGCCTGCCGGGCGTCGGCCGGGGTGTCCCCGTCGTAGGTATAGGTCCGGATGTCGGCCTTCATCTCGCCGATCAGGCCGTGGACCTCGTGCATCTGGTCCTGGGCAAGGGCCTTCGTCGGGAAAAGGTAGAGGGCGCGCGTTTCGGGCTCTTCGAGGATTTTCTGCAGGACCGGCAGGTTGTAGCACAGGGTCTTGCCGCTCGCCGTCGGGGTGACCAGGACGACGCTTTGCCCCTGCCGGATCAGATCCACGGCCTTCGCCTGGTGGCTGTAGAGCTGACCGATTCCCCGGGCCGCAAGCACGCCCTTCAGGGAGGGATGGACCCATGCCGGGTGAGGCACGAAGACGCCGGGACGGGCCGGAATCCTGCGGATCGCCCGGACGTTCTCCATGAACCGCCGGTCCTTTTCGGCCCTCGTGAGCCACTCCTCCAGGGTCAATTTCGCCATGGACGGAATTTACACTTTTTTGGGGTGATTGACAATTGTATTGTGACGATTGACGAACATGGCCTCCCTGCCGTATCAGGGTATCCTCTGCCCACAGCGGCCGGAACCAATCCCGCAACGGCCCGACATTCGGTCCGTTCTGCCGACCGGGGATTTCACCCACCCTCGCGGGCAAGGCTCACAGGACGTACTTGATGACCGCAAAGCCGCCGATGAGGAGCACCGTAAAAAGGATGGCCAGCCAGTTGAAATAACGGTCGATGAAGTCCCGGATGGGTCCCCCGAATTTCCAGATGAGCAGCGCGACGAGAAAGAATCGCGCACCGCGGCTGACGATCGAGGCGATCAGGAACATGGGCAGGTTCACAGCGAAGGCCCCGCCGGAAACGGTGAAAACCTTGTACGGGATCGGCGTGAAGCCCGCCGTGAAGATGATCCAGAAGTTCCACTGTTCGAACAGACCCTGGATCCGATGGAACAGATCCACGGAAAAGCCGGGAATGTGGGAGAAGAAAAACAAGGCCACGGGAGAAAAGGTTTCCGGCGCCGACCACCAGACGAAGTAGCCGATGGCATAGCCGAGGCAGGCCCCCAGAACGGAGGCGGCCGTGCAGGTCAGGGCCAGCCGGAAGGCCTTGGACGGCGCCCCCAGGACCAGCGCGATGAGCAGCGCGTCGGGCGGTACGGGAAAGAAGGACGACTCCGCAAAGGCGAGAATGAAAAGGGCTGGCGCCCCATAGGGGGTTTCGGCCCAGTGGAGAACCCAGTCGTAAAGCCGCCTAATCCATCTCATCCCGGTTTCTTTCCGTCCTTTCGCCGTTCACCCGGGCGCATGCGTCCCGGACGGCTCCCTTCGTATCCCCGCGGCGGCGATTGATCGGCCGCGGACGGCCCGTCGTCGCCTCCACGGCGCGAAACAGGCGGCGCTTCATAGCACAGTCCAAGAGAAAATACATCAACGATTCCGGTCCAGGGTTCGGAGGATGCCGCATCGCCGCGACGGACCGGCGGCTGACCTCAACCGATCTCCTCCACGCCGAGCGGATAGCGGGAGAGGGGCTCGCAGTCCCTCTTGCGGATCAGGACGGGATTCTCATACCGAAAGCCGATGTTCTCGTCCGGGCAGGCGTACTGCATCGCGCAGATGATCAGCTCGTTTTCCCGGTAGACATGGTCGGGGTTCGTCCAGAACGGGAAGGGGCCGTCGTTCATCCCGATCCGCCATTCGTCCCCCGTCATGCCGATTCCGTGCTCGAAGCCGGGGACCATGTATTCGGCGAACCCCCGCTCCTCGGCGAAGGTCATCATCCGCTCGGCCAGGTTCGCCGGCGAGATCCCCGCCCGGTAGGTTTGGAGCGTCAGCGTCACGATGTCGACGAAGTTCCGGGCGTGCCATTTCTGCCT
>JAQTRB010000079.1 GCA_028712015.1 Syntrophales bacterium | reverse complement strand
CCATGCCTGGTGCGCCTGGAGGGATTCGAACTCTCGACCCACGGATTAGAAGTCCGTTGCTCTATCCAGCTGAGCTACAGGCGCTTATCCTCACGACGCACTGTGCATTCAGTCTTTTCAAAAGAGGTTGGCTTATAAACCCTTTGCCGTCTTTTGTCAAGAACCGAATGCACTCTTTTTTTCTTTTTCTGATTCAGCGGACAAAGCCGGCAATTCCATCGAAGCGATAACCCTTCTTGGTGATTCCTTCACCGGCCGGGTCGGTCGTGTAGAAATGGCGACCGTTTTCCGAATTGAACCATCGATAAAGCTCCTTTGCGCCTGAAAGACGTGATGTTGCGATATTTCCGATGGCACCCTCCAAACGATAACCCGGAAGAGCCTTGCCTCCTTTCGGATCATAAGCGTAATAATGGTCTCCCTTGCTTGGATTAAACCACCGAAAGAACTCCGTCGTTCCGGGTGTACCCGGGGCAAATAAACGGAAAGCAATCCCATCGTATCGGTATCTCTTCAGTTGCAGCCTGGGATCTTCGAATTGGGGCTTGGTTGTGTAGAGGTAATCAGAACCGGCAACATAACGGTGAACGTCCAGAAATTTCGATGTTGTTTCCGTGGTTACTGTAAGAAAGACTTCAACATCGGCCGCGCCCCCGTTGGTCTGGAAGAAAACGTGATCCGTGTAAATACCGGGTGCCAACTGACCGGTGTTAAGTGCCACATTGATATAATCCGTTTCGCGGGTGGTGAATCCGCTGTCCGGAAAGATACTGATCCAGCCGCGTGGCCCTTTTCGGACCGTTTTCCCGAATACCCGTAACCCCTCCAGGGTCAACCTTCCCGCCCCATTGATGATGGTGAGAAGGCGAGAACCCTCGGGCTGGCCTTCAAAGATCAAAGCTTCTCCTCTCTCCCGACGTTCGGAAAATCCATCAACACGGCTCACAAACGTCTCATCGAGAAACACATTGAAAGGTCCGCCGTCCGGCGACTTCCAGAAATAAAGACCGATTCCGGTCCCGGTAAATCGGTAACGCAAAATGTTTTGTTCCCCCTGCCCCGATGGATAACCTCCATCCGAAGACCAATCGCCGGAAAGTTCAATTCCCTCGGGAAACGGGCCCCCGACAGGGTACGGACCCGTCTGGGAGACCTCGGTTTTCAAGGAAACGTAGGCTCCCGCGGAAGGAGGCGCAGTCGGGGGCATGCCCCTTCCTCCGGCGACGCCCGCCGTCCACTTCAGAGATTCCCTTCCACGATTTTTCAAGAGAATCCTTTTTGTGATTTGTTTGCCCGGGGAGGTCGTTCCGAAATCCATTCGAAGAGGCTCCAAATCCAAAAGGGGTGTGGAAGACAGCTCGAGTAGTTTGACATGGAAAAAAACGGATATCGTGCCGCGGTCATACAGAAAACGGATCTCTTCGCGCAGATCTCCAAGAGGAACTTCATGACGCAGGACCGTCTCATGCCCGCCGGTCTCTAAACGCAGGATCAGCGCGCAACCGCGATCTTTTAAGGTACCGGTCTCTTTGAGATAAGCAAGACGGATGCTGAATGGCTCCGATGTTTCTGAGGTCTGTCCGGAAAGATGCTGATTCTCCGAAAGAATCCAGCCGTCCGGTCCTTCCGCAAACCATTCCGTTGTCCCGGGTCCAGAATTCTGCAGATAGACGGTTCCTTTCGATTCTTCTCCCGGACCGAGAGTACCGAGATCGATTTCCTGAGGGCTGACCGTCAGAACCGAACCGTAAGATTCCATCTCGTCAATGGGCATCAAAGAGGTTCTTTGAATGTGATCACCAAAGGCCGTAACGCAGGAAAGTCCAAGCAGAACGATGATGGAAGTGGTGCAAAAACGAATCCTCATGAGTGCTCCCAATAAAATATAGACATGAGATCGTTAGACCATAATGCCTCAAAACGCAATCATTTTTAGACATCAAAAGACTTGACACCTTTCGGATAACCGGTATATATTTACACGTTTTTATCAGACATTTAATGGATTCGTTTGGGATGCAAGCGACAAAAATGGGATCGATGCAAACAATGGATCAGGAGTCGTTAAAATATTGGATCGCACTCCGAGCCGTGGATGATGTGGGCTGCATCGGTTTCCGCACCTTGATTCAAGCCTTCTCTTCACCCAAAAATGTATTTTCCGTACCTCGAAAGACGCTGCAGATCGTACCGGGAATCGGTCCGAAAACGGCGGAAAACATCCGATCCTTTTCCAACTGGAGAATGGCCGAGCGGGAAATAGAGCGGGCGATCAAGCTCGGTATCGATATCATCACCTGTGAAGATCCTGCCTATCCCCGGAATCTGCTGAACATATACGATTACCCTCCCCTTCTCTATGTAAAGGGATCTCTCCATCCCGAGGAGATATGCCTCGCTGTCGTTGGCTCTCGCCTCGCTTCGACATACGGTCGGTACACCACGGAGAAAATCTGTCGCGAACTCGCACTTCAGGGGATGACGGTTGTCAGCGGTCTCGCTCGGGGTATCGATGCCGCTGCGCACAGGGGTGCACTGGCAGGAAAAGGAAGGACGCTAGCGATTCTGGGTTGCGGTCTCGACGTGATCTATCCGCCGGAGAACGAGGATTTGGCGAATGCCGTCGCTCAGCATGGCGCACTGGTGACTGAATATTCCTTCGGCACGCCGCCCAATGCCACCAATTTTCCATCACGCAACCGGATCATCAGCGGTATCTCTCTCGGTGTCGTCGTTGTTGAGGCAGGAGAAAAAAGCGGTTCCCTGATTACAGCAAGGATTGCCGCCGAACAAGGTCGTTCCGTCTTTGCGGTCCCGGGAGAAATCGGCGCCGCCGGATCGCGGGGAACCCATCGCCTGATCAAACAGGGTGCTCGACTGGTCGAGAGTATTGAAGATATCCTGGACGAGGTCCTTCCGCAGGCGGGCATAACGTCGCGCAGAGCGAACGAACCTTCGGCATCGTCTACGTCCGTTCTAATGGCGACTGCATCCGATCCTGAAGAACCACCGGCGTCCGACCGGGTAGAAGTTGCCGGTCTCGGAATTCAGGAACAATCGTTATTGAGCCTGATCACATCAGAGCCCGTCAATATCGATACATTGATTGCCGCCTCCGGTCTCAATGCTCAGGAGGTTCTGAATGGGCTGCTTGTTTTAGAACTCCGCGGTCTGATCCGACAAATGCCCGGAAAACACTTTATACTCAAGGAGTCACACAATTGAATTCATTGATTATTGTCGAATCGCCCGCTAAAGTCAGGACCATCGCCAAATACCTTGGGAAGGATTTTGAGGTTCGCGCTTCCGTCGGCCATGTGAAGGACCTCCCGAAAAACAAGCTCGGCATCGATCCTGAAAAGGGTTTCGAACCCACCTATGTTGTCATCGAAACCAAGAAGAAGATCATCGTTGAACTTAAGAAGGCGGCGTCCCGCGCGCAGCAGATTCTACTGGCCCCGGACCCGGATCGCGAGGGAGAGGCCATTGCCTGGCACATCGCTGAAGAGATCGGAAAGAACAAAACGGTCCGGCGCATTCTTTTCAATGATCTGACTCGGGAAACCATTCTCGAAGCGATCGACCATCCGAAAGATTTGGACTTCAATCGCTACGAAGCCCAACAAACACGCCGAATTCTCGATCGCCTTGTCGGATACCAGATCAGTCCCCTGCTCTGGGACAAGGTAAAGCGCGGATTGAGCGCAGGCCGGGTTCAGTCCGTGGCCGTCCGGATCATTTGCGACCGGGAGGCGGAGATCGGGAAATTTGTTCCGGTCGAGTACTGGAATATCACCGCCTTGCTGGAAGGCGAGAATCCGCCGGCGTTCGAGGCCAAACTGTTCAAGATCGACGGGAAAAAGGCGAAGGTTGGTGACGAAACCGCCTCCACCGGGATCGTCAATTTGATTACGTCGGCGCCCTTTGTCGTTTCCTCCGTCGAGAGGAAGGAGGTCAAACGACAGTCGCCGGCTCCTTTCACGACGAGCAAATTGCAGCAGGAGGCATCCCGCTGGCTCCATTTTTCGGCAAAAAAAACCATGATGAACGCGCAGAAACTTTACGAGGGAATCGAAATCGGCGCGGAGGGTGCTGTCGGACTGATTACCTACATGAGAACCGACTCCGTCCGCATTGCCGCCGAGGCTCTCAAGGATGCGCGAGAGTACATCCATACCCATTATGATGCCGCCTATCTGCCTCCGAAAGCCCGTGTTTTCAAGGTCTCCGGAACGGCGCAGGACGCCCACGAGGCTATCCGCCCCACATCCGTTGCCCGGTTGCCGCAGGAAATTAAAAAATACCTCACCCCCGATCAGTTCCGCCTGTACCAGCTCATCTGGAATCGATTTCTTGCCTCTCAGATGAGCCCGGCTATTCTGGATCAGACCACGGTGGACATTGCGGCTGCAAACTGTCTATTCCGTGCGCAGGGTTCTGTCATGAGATTTCCGGGATTCACCATCCTGTATACGGAGGGTAAAGAAGAAAACGGCGAGGAAAACGGTTTCGGGAAACTGCTTCCCGCCGTACGGGAAGGGGAAGTTCTAAAACTCCTTTCCCTGAAACCGGAACAGAAGTTCACGCTACCGCCGCCGCGCTTCTCCGAGGCCTCTCTTGTTCGCGAGTTGGAGGAAAACGGTATCGGTCGTCCCAGCACATACGCCGCCATCATCAGCACGATCCAGGATCGTGAATACGTACGCCTGGAAAAGGGAAAGTTTTTCCCCACGGACCTCGGTCTTTTGGTGACGGACCTATTGGTCAAGAATTTCCCCCGTATCCTCGATGTGGCTTTTACCGCATCCTTGGAGACCGATCTTGACCGGATCGAAGAGGGCAAGATCAAACGTCTCGACACTCTGAACCATTTTTACCGTGCATTCACGGAGGAACTCAAAAAAGCGAAATCGACCATGCGCAATGTAAAAAAAGAGGAAATACCGACGGATCTTATCTGCGAAAAGTGCGGCAAGCCGATGGTCATCAAGTGGGGGAAGAATGGGCGGTTTCTGGCCTGCACGAATTACCCCGATTGCAAAAATACAATGAATTTCACGCGTGGGGAGAATGGCGAAATTCAACCGGAGGAAAAGCAGACAACGAACGTCTCCTGCCCTTTGTGCGGTAAACCGATGTCCATGCGAAAAGGACGCTTCGGACAATTTCTCGGCTGCACGGGATATCCCGAATGCAAACATACGATCAATGTCGACAGAGATGGAGCGCCGCTCAATCCCGCGGTCGCGGATCCGGTGGGGAATTCGGCCTGCGAGAAATGCGGGAAACCAATGGCTGTCAAACGGGGTCGGTTTGGAACGTTCCTCGGCTGCACAGGATACCCGGAGTGTAAAAACATCGTCCGTACGTCCAAGGTTGCCGCTGCGAACCATGCGGCCGCGCCCGTCGAGCTCACCGATGTTCTCTGCGACAAATGCGGAAAACCGATGGCCGTCAAACAGGGGCGATACGGAACATTTCTCGGATGCAGCGGTTACCCCGAATGCAGGAACATCATGAAAAACAAAGCGCCGTCGAAAAAACCATCCGAAGATTCGACGTCAAAATCGGTCTGAGCCGCGTCAGGAATACCCGGATGTCTGATCATAACTCCCCTGTCACCATAATCGGCGGCGGGCTTGCCGGTTGTGAGGCGGCTTGGCAGCTCCTTCGTCGAGGACGTCCGGTGAGGCTCCAAGAGATGAAGCCCGACCGTTTTTCGCCGGCGCATAAATCGCCTCTTCTTGCGGAACTCGTCTGCAGCAACTCTTTTCGATCGGCCTCTCCGGAAAACGCCGTCGGCCTCCTCAAGGAGGAAATGCGGCGGATGGATTCTCTGATCATGGCGGCAGCCGATGCTACGTCCGTCCCCGCCGGACAGGCGCTCGCGGTCGACCGGCGGGCCTTCTCTCTTTTCGTCGAAAAAATGCTTCTCCAGGAACCGGGGCTCGAGATGGTACGCGCAGAGGCGAAGGAAATACCTGTCGATAACGTTACAATCATCGCATCCGGTCCCCTGACCAGCGACGCTCTCGCCCTGGCGATTGCCGACAAGACCGGCAGCGAATATCTCTACTTCTATGATGCGATTTCCCCGATAATCGAGGGGGAATCGATCGATTCAAACCGCGTCTTCCCGGCCACCCGCTATGGCCATGGCAAGGCGGACTATCTGAACTGCCCGATGGATCGCAAAACCTATGAGCAGTTCTGGCAAGAGCTTATCCTGGCGGCGGAGATCCCCCTTCATTCCTTTGAGAAGATCAAATGCTTTGAAGGGTGTCTCCCGATTGAAGTCATCGCTCGACGCGGCATTGAGACCCTTGCCCACGGACCAATGAAGCCGGTCGGCCTGATCGATCCGCAAACCGGTGTTCGGCCCCACGCTGTTGTCCAGCTCCGCAGGGAAGACCGAGAAGGAATTCTGTACAACATTGTCGGCTTTCAGACCAAGATGACCTGGCCCGAGCAACGCCGGATATTCCGGATGATTCCCGGCCTGGAACATGCGGAGTTTGCGCGCTATGGAAGCATTCACCGAAATACCTTTCTCAATGCCCCGGCATTGCTGACAAGCACCCTCCAGCTCCGCTCTGAAAGGCGCCTTTTTTTTGCCGGGCAGATCAGCGGCGTGGAAGGATATGTGGAGTCCACGGCCATGGGGCTTCTGGCGGCGATTCATGCTGACCGTTTCCTCGCCGGCCGGGAATTGATCGAACCCCCTCCCGAAACCGCTTTCGGCGCGCTGGTTGGCCACATCGCCAATGCCGATGCGAAGATATTCCAGCCGATGAACGTGACCTTCGGCCTTTTTCCGCCGCTCGACGGACGGACCAAAAAAAAGGACCGCGGGGCCTGTTATGCCAGCCGCGCCCTGAAGGCCCTCATCTCCTGGCAACGACAACTCTCGGAGTGACGGAAAAGCATCCTGGTCTCGGTTTAAAGCATCATGGAAAACATCAGCGGACGAAAACTCCGGGCCAAACTAA
>JAQTRB010000078.1 GCA_028712015.1 Syntrophales bacterium | reverse complement strand
GGAAGCGGCGGACGGCGACCCGTTTCGGGCGGTCCGCCGGGCGCTCATGGCGGAGGCCATCCGGATCGGTGACGAGGATGTGGCGATCAACCGGCGACTGGGGAGGAAGGGGAACGAACTGATCCCGGACGACGCCCGGATCCTGACCCACTGCAACGCCGGGGCGCTCGCCACCGCCGGATACGGAACGGCCCTCGGGGTGATCCGCGCCGCGCACGAGGCGGGAAAGAAGGTTCATGTATTTGTCGACGAAACGCGCCCCGTCCTTCAGGGGGCAAGGCTGACGGCCTGGGAGCTCGTGCGGGAGGGGATTCCCTGTACGCTGATTGCGGACAGCATGGCGGGTTTCCTGATGCAGCGCGCGCGGGTCGATCTGGTGATCGTCGGCGCGGACCGAATCGCGGCCAATGGTGACACGGCCAACAAGATTGGAACATACGCGCTGGCGATCCTCGCGAAGGCGCACGGGGTCCCGTTCTACGTCGCGGCGCCCCTCTCGACGATCGATACGGCTTTGCCGGACGGCTCGGCGATTCCGATCGAGGAGCGAAACCCCGACGAGATGACCCATTGCGGCGGCGTTCGGACCGCTCCGGACGGGATCGCAGTCTGGAATCCCGCTTTTGACGTGACGCCGAATGGCCTGATTTCGGCAATCGTCACGGAGACGGGCGTCATGCGGCCCCCGCTCGCGGTCGGCATTTCCCGATGCATGGGGCGATCCGATGCCTGACGGGGCCGGCATGGAGATGTCGTCCGGCGAAAATTCAATCAGAAGGGGTCCTCGCCGCGGGAACGGCGATGCATTTTTTCTGCGGCGACCTTGCGAAACCTGCCCCGGTTTACCTGTTCCCGGGATTCCGACGACCTGGAGATTGTGTGGTGAAAGACAAACTGTTTCTGTTCGATTTTGACGGTGTTCTGGCGGATTCGCTGGACATTTACTCGGAGGCGGTGATGCGCTGCCTGGAACGGATCGGGACCCCGATCGTAAAAAGCCGCGAGGACTATCTGGCCCTGTTCGAGGGCAATCTGTACGAATCGATGGCGGCCCGGGGGGTGAACCTGACCGAATACGCCCGGGCGGCCCGGGAGATCATGCCCGGGATCGACTTCGGCACCATAAAGCCCTTCGATGGCCTCCTTCCCGTTCTTGCGTCCTTGAGCCGGGACCATTGTCTGGTGGTCATCTCCTCGAATGCATCGAAGACCATCGGCAAGATGCTGGCCCGCTTCGGATTCGATTCTTATTTCGAGGAGATCCTCGGCGCGGATTTCCTGACCAGCAAGAAGGAGAAGATCGACCATGCGCGGGCGAAGTACGGCATTCCGGCGCAGAGAACCTTCTACATCGGCGACACGGCGGGAGACATCCGGGAGGCCCGCGCCGCGGGAGTCCGGGCCGTGGCCGTGATGTGGGGATGGCACGATCGGGAAAGGCTTGTCGCCTCCCGGCCTGATTTTCTCGTCGACGAGCCGGAGGGGCTGATTCGGATAGGGAAGGGCATGGCGGCCTCCGAGGTTCTCACGCAAAAGCCGTAAAGAAGATCGAGCCGCTTCCCTCCTGAAGCGGTCGGCTCGTCCGAGGAATGGGGTAAGATTCTGCGAACGGGGGCCTTTCCGGCCATCCCCGGCGCCGCCTTTCCGTTCGACAGGAAGCCATCCGCCGGGTTTGTGGTTGACAAGTTCCGTTTCGGTATGGTACGGAACGAGCCGGCCGCCGCGGAGGGATCGTAAGCTGAACGGCGCCTGCGAGGCCTCCCGCTTAAGGGATTGTCTCCCTGGCGACATCGCCCTATCGCACACAAAGAAAAAATGGGCCTCATGAAAAAAAACATCTCCCTAAAAGGCAAAAGCATTCTCACCGTCAAGCAGTTGACTCCGGAAGAAATCCGCTACCTGGTCGATCTGGCCGCACAACTGAAGAAGAAAAAGAAGCGAGGTCTGCGCGGCAACCTTCTGAAGCGCAAGAACATCGCCCTGATCTTCGAGAAGTCCTCGACGCGGACCCGCTGCGCCTTCACCGTTTCCGCCGCCGACGAAGGGGCCCACACGGATTATCTCAACATGAGCGACATTCATTTCGGCAGGAAGGAGTCCCTAGCCGACTCGGCTCGCGTGCTGGGGCGCATGTTCGACGGCATCGCCTTCCGCGGGTATCGGCACGAGACGGCGGAGGCCTTGGCCGTCCATTCCGGGATTCCCGTCTGGAACGCCCTGACCGATATCGCCCACCCCACGCAGATTTTTGCGGATCTTCTGACCATCCAGGAACATTTCGGTAAACTGAAGGGCCTGACCCTGGTCTATTTGGGCGACGGCCGCAACAATGTGGCCAACTCGCTGATGATCGGCTGCGTCAAGACGGGGATGCACTTCGTCAATTGCACCCCGCCCGAACTCCTCCCCGATCCAAAATTATTGGCCGAGGTCGAGGGTTTCGCCCCCCGGACGGGCGGATCGGTGCGGATCGTCCATGTTCCCCGGGAAGCCGTCCGCGGCGCCCACGTGATCTATACCGATGTTTGGGCCTCCATGGGAGAAGAAGCGGAATTCGAAAAGCGCCGGAAGCTCCTGGGACCTTATCAGGTGACCATGGACCTGATGCGCCGAACGGGTCGCGCCGAGACCGGAGACTTGATCTTCCTGCACTGCCTTCCCGCGTTTCATGACCATCAGACGGAGGTCACACGGGTGATCGGCGCCATGGAAGTCACAAACGAGGTCTTCGAATCCTCTTTTTCCCGTGTTTTTGACCAGGCGGAGAATCGGATGCACACCATCAAGGCAGTCATGGTCGCCACACTCACCTAACAGGGAGGAATTTCGATGGCAAAGGGAGTGATGTTGACGGGAATCCCCTGGGAAAAGTACGAAACCCTTTCCCTCAAGGAAAAGTCTCCCTATTTCATGGAAGCCGGCCGGCCCTACCGCTGTCTGATCGCCCAGCAATTTGATCGCGCCCAGTTGGATTCCCTGGGAGCCCTGGCCACCAAGATCCGCCGTATCGCCAAGACGGAGGAGGGCATGAAATTCCTGCAAAGCCAGCTTTCCCACAAACGGGCCATGCTGTATTTCTCCCAGCCCAGCAGCCGCACCTTCCTCTCGTTCTGCGCCGCCTGCCAGATTCTGGGCATCGCCATCGGCGAGGTGCGGGACACGGCCACCTCCAGCGAATTCAAAGGGGAATCGAAGGAAGATTCCGTCCGGACCTTCAGTTCCTATTTCGACCTCATGATCATGCGCAGCCAAATGGGCGGCCTGGCCGAGCGGATGGCCTGGGTTCTGTCGAATTCGGAGCGGCCCATCCCCGTCATCAACGCCGGTTCCGGCAAGGACCAGCATCCGACGCAGGCGCTTCTGGATATCTATACGCTGCACCGCAGCTTTGAGGAGCGCGGCGGAATCGACGGCAAAACCATTGTCTTCACGGGCGATCTGCTTCGCGGCCGGACGGTGCGCTCTCTCTCCTGGCTTCTTACCGTCTATAAAGATGTTCGGCAGATCTTCGCCGCCCCCGGGGACCTGCAAATATCCGACGACATCCTCGCCATGCTGGAAAAGGAGAAAATTCGTTACCGCGTCACGGACGATTTCAAGGGCGCCATCCCTGAAGCGGATGCCATCTACATGACGCGGATCCAGGACGAGTGGGATACCGATGACGGCGGAGGAAAGAAAAAACGCGACATCAGCGACTATTCCTTCACCGGTCGGGATCTGGAGCGTCTGAAGAAGGACGCCGTGCTGCTTCACCCCCTGCCCAGGCGGGATGAAATCTCCACCGATGTGGACGGCGATCCGCGGGCCGTTTACTGGCGTCAGATGCGCAACGGCATGTGGATTCGCGCCGCCCTCATCGCCACGATCTTCGAACGGGAAGGGATGATCCACGCCTACGCGGAGCAAAAGGGCATCGACGCCTGAAACAGGCGCCGCCAATCCATCTCGCGGGATCGCAAAGCGGATTCGCCGCCGCCGGAAAGCGGCCATTCAGTGCTTCGACTCCTGTAAAAAATCCTTTACGTATTTTTGGGGAAGGGAAAGCAAACGGCCGGTCCAATGGGGGTGAGCTTAACGTACGCCGCCGACTTTCCGGGCTGAGTCAAAGGTCGTAGAGGGTATCATCCACGCGGGGCTTCGGCTTCCGGGTTCCCCGCGTTCCTTTTCCCCCGACGAGGAAGGGGTCTTCTCCCTCGAGCAGGTCGCCCATCTCCGCCTCGATCCGATCGGGGTCTTCCCCTTTTTCCAGACGGCTCAAGGCCTCCTCCATGCCGGAGCCGAGCGAAAGGCCCGTCGCGTCCGTCAATTTTCGCATGAGTTGCGCGGCCTGGCGCGGATCATCCTCGTTGATCTTCTCCGCCTCGCCGGCAAGCATCGCCATCGCCTTTTCCATCTTCGTCTCGTCGATGGGCGGCATCTCGTCGCCGGCCGGTTCATCCTTCCCGCGGGAGACCTTGGCGAAGATCGACATCTGTCGTTTCAGCGGGCGACGGCACCCCGGACAGGCGGGAATCTTTTCCGTGTTGACTCCGCGCGAGAAAAAACTGAAAACGGTGTTGCAAGACCTGCAATAAAATTCGTAGATAGGCATGGTATCCTCTTTTCACCTTCTTCCATTCCCGGATTTGAACCGGAACGAGACGGACGCCGCTATTCTAATCCAGGACTTTGCAAACATCAAGTAGGCCGCTGCGCGGGGCGATGGAGATGTCGCAGAGAGGAATTTCGGCCGGCTCAGGCAAAGAGCTTTCCCGGATTCAGGATGAGGTTCGGATCGAAGAGCAGCTTGATCGCCCGCTGAAGGCGGATATTTTCCGGTGAAAGCTCGAGCGGAAGGAAGGGCTGCTTGGCGAACCCGACGCCGTGTTCGCCGGACATGGTGCCCCCCATCGCGATTACTTTCTGGATGATCTCGCGAACGGCCGTTTCGGCGGTCTTCCGGGCATCGAGGCTCCCGGAGGTGACGCTCAGATGGATATTTCCGTCACCGGCGTGGCCGAAGGCATAGATCCTCACCCCGTGGGCGGCTTCGTAGACGGGCAGACACCCCACGAACTCGGCGATCCTCCCCAACGGAACGACGATATCCTCCTGGATATCCAGCGGATGGGCCTCCTCGATCCGAAGCGATATCGCCCTGCGCACGTCCCACATCTGTTTGCGCTTCTCGGCGTCCGGGGCGACAAGCGCGCCGCCCGCGCCGCCTTCCAGGCAGATCCCCCGAATCGCCGCGATCTCACGCCGGATCGTTTCCGGGGCGCCGTCCGATTCGATCAGCAGCATCGCCCCGGCCTCCTTCACCCCCGCAAATGGGAGGATGTCGCCGACCAGCTCCAGGCAACGGGAATCCATGAACTCGAGCGTGGAAGGCATGTACCCCCGCATCAGGATCGTCGTGATCGTCTCCATCGCCCGGGCGAGTTTCGGAAAGAGGGCGACGAGCGTGGTCACATCGGCGGGATCGGGGAGGAGCCGGACGATCAGTTTCGTGATCACCCCGAGCGTTCCTTCGGAGCCGACCAGAAGCCGCGTCATGTCGTAGCCCACCACCCCCTTGCGCGTCCGGACTCCCACATCGATGAGCTCCCCGCCGGGCAGAACCGCTTCGAGGCCCAGGATGTAGTCGCGGGTGGTTCCGTACTTGACGCAGGCGGGACCGCCGGCGTTCGTGGCGGCGTTTCCGCCGATCGAGCAGGCGTCGTTGCTGGCCGGGTCGGGGGGATAGCAGAGGCCGTGCTCGCGGACCGCGTTTTTCAGATCGAGGTTCCTGACCCCCGGCTCGACGACGGCGATCATGTTCCGGGGCTCGATGGCAATGATCCGGTTCATTCTGGCCAGCGAGAGGACAACGCCGCCGCGGATGGGGATCGCCCCGCCGGCCAGTCCGGTCCCCAGACCCCGCGGAATGACGGGGAAGCGGCAATCGTTGGCCAGCCTCAGCAGCGCCTGGATCTGGTTGGCCTCGGTCGCCTCGACGACCAGCTCCGGACGGTGAAAGGCGCCCGGGGTCTTGTCTTTTCCGAACGTTTCCAGCGTTTCGGGGTCGTCAATCATGGACAGGCCGGGGATTGCCGCAATGCGGGTCCGGATTTCGGCGGTGATGGGGGTGTATTCGGGCATGATGTTTCAGATCCTGTGGTGCTCGAAGCCCGGAAGACGCAGCCGGTCCTCCACGTGGTTCAGGATGAGACTCGCGACCGAGGTCATCGCCAGATAGCACGCCCCGATGATCAGGAAGATCTCCGTGTATTTGAAAGTGTTCGAGGCCAGGATTTTCCCCTGTCCGGTCAGCTCGATGCAGGTGATCATGTAGGCCAGTGACGAGTATTTGATCAGATAGATGATCTCGTTTCCGCATCCCGGCAAGGCCCTTCTCATGGCCTGCGGAAGAATGATGGAGAAAACCATCCGGACCTTGCTGAAGCCCAGCGACTGGGCGGCGAGCATCTGTCCCCGTTTGATCGACAGGAGCGCTCCGCGGATGTATTCCGAATGGTAAGCGCCGCTGCAGAGCGAAAAACCGAGGACCGCGGCCGCAAAGGGGCTCAAATAAATCTTGATGTAGGGCAGGCCGAAGTACCAGATGAAGAGCTGGACGACCAGCGGAATCCCGCGGAAAATGACGACAAAACCATTTGCGGCGGCCATGACGGGCCGGCTCCCGTAAACCCGGAGCACCCCGATCAGGATTCCGATGGCCAGGCCAAAGATCGACGAGGGAAGAATCAGCTGTACGCTCACCTGGAATCCCTTCAGCAGGACGGGATAGACCTCGTTTTGAATGAAGATCCACTCTTCCATCGTCAGCGTGCTTCCCCGTAGAGTTCCGTGATCTTGGAACAAAATTCCCGCGTCCGGGCGTTTTGGGCATCGTTGAAGATCTTGTCGGGCGTCCCCCGTTCGAGAATCCGGCCGTCCTCCATGAAGACGATTTCGCTGGCGAGCGAACTGGCGAACCCGATCTGATGGGTCGCCATGATCATGGTCATGCCGT
>JAQTRB010000077.1 GCA_028712015.1 Syntrophales bacterium | reverse complement strand
AACGAGTATCTCTCGGCCATGACGGATATCATCCATGAGGAGGGAGGAACGGTGGACAAATACGAAGGCGACGCCATCATCGCCTTCTGGAACGCCCCTTTGCCGCTGCCGGACCATGCCGTACGCTGCGTCCGCGCGGCGCTGCGCTGCCAGCGAAAATTGGCGGAGATGCGGCCCGCCATCCGCGAACGCATCGGCAAGGATCTCCGGATGCGGATCGGGATCAACAGCGGTCCGGCCGTCGTCGGCAACCTGGGCTCCCACTCCCGCTTCGACTATACGATGCTCGGCGACGCGGTCAATCTGGCCGCCCGTCTGGAGGGAATCAACAAGCAGTTCGGGACCTACACGATCGTCTCCCAGGCCACCCTGGAACTGCTGGCCGGGGCTTTCCCCACCCGCGAAATTTCCCGTGTCTCCGTCGTGGGACGCAGGGAACCGGTAACGATTCACGAACCGCTGACTCCCGAAGAGTACGAAATCCGCAAAGAGGACTTTGCGATCTTTGCCGACGGACTGGAAAAATTCTACCGGGGACGGTTTGGCGAGGCGGAGGCCGTCTTTGATCGTCTCAAGGAACGCGACCGGACGGCTTTCCTGTACGCCGAGAAATGCCGCGTGCTCGTCGCCCGTCCGCCGGAGGATTGGAATGGCGTCTGGATCGTCACCACCAAATGATCCTGGCCGGGGGCGGCCGGGGAATGGGGTTCTTCGGCGCAAAACCTTGAAGGCGGTCTTCGGCCGATGCCAAGTCCGAACCCAAAAAAGGCGCGTTACGCGGCAGGTCCGGAAGGCGGCTCCCCGTCGCCTCCCTGCAGATAGCGCCGGACCTTTCCGCGGATCGACTCGGGGAGTTTGATCCCGACGGCTCTCAGCCGCGCCTCGTATTTGCTGAAGGAATGGACGTGCTCGGAGGTCGTCACGAAGATCTTGAAATAGGAACGGATGCTCCCCTCCAACTCCTTTCGATAGGCGATGTCCCTGTTCAGCAGATCTTCGACCGGCGCGATCACCCGATAGTGGATCGGGCGGCAGAGCGACCGGTAGGCGACGAAGCGCTGGGTCACTTCGCACTCGTAGTTCTTCTCCCGGATGCTCTTTTCCACGCGGTTCAGGTCGATGCAGTCCAGGATCTCGGCCCGGTAGCGATCCCCGAGCGTCCCCCGGATCATCGCCTCCGCCTGCCGGTAGCGTTCGCACTGGTCGCACCCTTCGGCGCAAGCGGAGTCGCAGCGAAGATAGAGGATCAGGTCGATGTCGGAGTTCTGCCCGGACATGCCCACATTCACCGATCCCACCACGTCCATCGCGATGTCGTCCCGGATCTTCTCTTCCATCAGCAGCGCCGCCTGTTCGAGCCTGTCCAGACGCTCCTCCGTCTCCTGCGTCTGGAACATCCGGTAGAACTCCTTGATCTCGTTGTACAACTGAATTTCCGGGATGTGGGAGTACTTCAGCGTTTTCGTATCGTAGTTCTCCCGCCGCCCGAGCGCCTCATAGCGTTCCCGGTCGATGATCTGCTCCACCCAGCGTCCGTCCCGCACGTAGTAGTCGGCAATGTCGTAGATCCGGTGTTCGACGAGTTTCTGGAAGATCACCTTGACGACCTGCCGTTCCTCCATCTCGATCGTGTAGAAAAATCCCCCCTCGAAGACCTCGGCGGTGATATCCGTGATCTCGCCGAAGTTGGACGGATTCAGGAAGATCCCCTTCCCGTGGGCCTCGAAACCCCAGGAGGCATGGATGTGCCCCGAAAGCATCAGCAGAAAAGGATAGTTGTCGCAGTAGGTGCGAAGCCCCGGAGATCCCGAGGGTCCGGTGGAGGAAACGCCGTCGTGGATGCCGTAGGGAGGCTGGTGCGTCACGATGATGTCCGGTTTCACCGCCTTGAAAAAGCGATACATTTCGTTGTGCTTGTCGTCCACGCCGATCCCCGCCCGGTACTTGACGATGTACCGTTCGGGGATGCCTCCCGTCCAGACGGCCGCGCCGCCGTACCCCGCAATCCGCAAACCGTTCAATTGATACCAGTGAAGGTGGAGATCGTGCTCATGGAGGGAGGTGTAGCGAAGGTCCATGTCGTAGTTGCCCGGCAGACAGAAGACCCGGGAATTCGGCTTCAGCGAAATGATATTTTCGAGCACCTTGTACTTCTGCTGCATGACCCGCCGCGCGCGGATCGTGTACTCCTGGTAGGTCGTCCCCTGCCGTTGCATCTCCTCGGGGATGTCCGGGATTTCGAGCAGCTCGTCGACAAAATCCTCGATGATCATGTCCGTTTTCCCCATCCGTCCGCGCAATCCATGAATGTAGGTCTGGATTTCGTGGTAGCGAATGGCCGTCTCCATGCTGTAAAACGGAATATCGATCAGATCGCCCGAGATGATATAGGCGTCGGCGACCGTCTCGTGCAACAGGATTTTGGTCTTTTCCAGGGCGCCGTGAATGTCCGCCGCGTAGATGAGCTTCATGGGGCGCGCTACCGCCGGACCGGGACGATTTCGATCCAGTAATCGTCGGGGTCGTTGATGAAGTAGATTCCCATCGCCTGGTTTTCATAGCAGATGCAGCCCATCTTTTCGTGCAGCGCATGGGCGGCGGCGAAATCGTCCACGACCAGCGCCAGATGGAATTCGTTGTCGCCGAGGTTGTAGGGCTCCTTCCGGTCCCGGAGCCAGGTCAGCTCCAGTTGATGGCCGGTTTCCCCGTCGCCGAGGAAGACGAGTACGAAGCCGCCGTCGGCGGCCTGCTTCCTCCTCACCTCCTTGAGTTGAAGGGCCTCCTGATAGAAGCGCACGCTCTTCTCCAGATCGAGGACATTGAAATTGTTGTGGGCAAAACGGAATTTCATGATGTTTCTCCTTCCTGTGTTCGGCGTCTCCCTGGTTATTCAATGCTCATCAGCGACTGCCAGCGTTCCCATTCCGTTTCCCGGGGGAGACGCAGCTTCGCCAGCAGTTTCACCAGGCCGGGTTCGTTGAAACGAAGGTAGGGATTGATCCTTTTTTCTTCCGCAAGCGTCGAGAAGACATGCTTTGCATCGTAACGCCGGAGGAAGGCGCCGATGGCCCGGTTTTCCGGTTCAAGCCGCCTGGCGAAGGCAAGAGAGCTCTTCACATAATCGTGCCCGGCATAGACGACGGTTTCATCGGGAAGGGCCATCAGTTTCCGGATCGACTGAAAGAAGCCTTCGAGGTCCCCGGAAAAGCAGTTTCCGACCGTTCCGTTGAAGAGGGTATCCCCCGCAATCAGAACCTTGCCGGCAAGAAAGCAGCGCGAATCCGTCGTATGGCCGGGGGTGTGGATGACCCGGACCTTGGCGCCGTCGAGCGCGATCGGTCCGCCGTCCGGCAGGTCGGGTCCGGTCAGGAGCCGGGCATGCGTCGCATCGAGCAGCTTCCCGTTGCCGCAGGTATGATCCTGGTGGTCATGGGTGTTTGCGACATACTTCAGGGTGAGATGACGCTCGGCGAGAAAGGCGACGATTTCGGCCGCCGCACCGCCGTCGACGGCCAGGGCGCTTTGGGCTTCGTAAACCAGATACCCGAGATTGTCGGCGCCGTAACGAAACGGCTTCACCTTCAGCATGGAACCACCCCGCATGGAATCGATCCGCCCGCAATTCACGAGCCGGGGGATTATTCAACCAATCCGTCCCGCTGTCAAGACGTTCCTTCGGCTGAAAAATCCATCGCCGCGGTTGCGGTGGCCCGGGTTCGGGTGTCGGCTTCCGGAATCAGGGAGATGAATTCGAATCCACGGCCATTTTGACCAATTTACCGATGCCTTTCATGGCGCAGTCGTCCACGGGCACAAAGTGGAATTGGTGAAAGACTCTTTTTTTGAGATCCAGAAGAGCCTGGGCGCCGCCGCCCGTATAGAAAATCGTATCGGAGAGTCTGGACATTTTGGCGAAGTCGTCCATGCCGTCGGCCAGTTGCCGGACCAAGCCTTTGAGGACGCCAAGCAAGATGTCCTCCCGGCCGGTGGAAAGGGTCAAACCGGTGATGACGGCCGATTTATTGGAAACGCTGGTGCGGTCGCCGGCCAAATAGGGGGTCATCTCGACGCCGGCGTCGCCGCGCTGGAGGGCGGCGGGGAGGAATTTGCGGAAGAAGGTGTCCTTGTCCATGTCATTGCAGAAGACGCGGTAAAACCAATTGAGGCTCTCGCCGCCGGCGCCGATCAGGTTCAACACATGCCAGAAACCGGGATTGCAGGCGGGGCGCAGGAGATATTTCCCGGAGAAATTGGGCTTGGCGCTGCACAGGCACAGCGCTTCCACCGTTCCGGTCGTACTCAACAACTGACCGTCGGAAACGCAACCCGCGCCGAATACGGCACACGCCGTGTCGGCCCCCCCGGTGACCACCATGGTCCCTTCGGGAATCCCCGTCATCATGGAGGCTTCTTGGGTCAGCCGTCCGGCGGGCTCGTGGCATTGCCGCACGGTAGGCAGAATGTCGGTGCCGAATCCCAGCAACGCGCACATTTCTTCGCTCCAGCCGGTGTTGGCAACGGTATCATAAAGCCCGTTGAATCCGGCATTGGGGGGATCGATGATGAAGTTGCCGGTGAGCTTGCGGATCAGGAACGTGGTCGTGTGGCCGAACTTGTACGTCTGCTGAAATGCGGAAGGCCTGTTTTCCCGCAACCACATCAGGCTGGTCAACGTCATGCCGCCGGGGCAGGGCACATTGCCCGCGATGGAAAGGAACTTCTCCCTGCCGACCTTCTCCAGGATTTCGAAGCCCTGTTTTTCGCTCCGGCGGTCAAGATGGATGATGCCGTTGGCGAGCGCTTTGCCGGATTTGTCCATGAGGATCATGTTGGGGCAAAGCGCGGAGAATCCGAGCGCAACGACTTGTGGAAGATATTCCTTGATTTCGGCCAGCGAACGCAGGAACGAAGCGAAAAGCGTTTCGGGATCGATTTCCACTTCCACGCCACGGGAGATGTAGTCATGGCTGGAACGGGTCTGCCGGACGAGGTTGAGGTCCAGATCGAACAGACCGGTCTTTACGGAAGATGTGCCCACGTCGGCGGCAAGAATGTACTTACGATCCATCACGGCTGGTCCAGGACTTCCTTGTTGTACACAAATTCAGGTCTGCGCCCGCCGAGGCGATCCATGATGCCCTGCGCCGCGCAAATGGCCACCCGCAGCACGCATTCCCGGGTAAGCGCGGCCGCGTGCGGCGTCAACAGCAGATTCTTGCAGAACAACAACGGATGATCGGGCTTCAGAGGTTCCTCTTCAAATACGTCCAAGGCGGCGCCCGCGATGGCGTCGGCATTGAGGGCGTCGGCAAGAGCCGCTTCGTCGATGATTCCGCCGCGCGAGGTGTTGATCAGGAAGGCCGAGGGTTTCATCAACGAAATTTCCTTGCGCGAGATCAGGTTTTTTGTCTCCGGGGAATACGGCAGATGCAGGGAAACGAAATCCGCCCGCGACAAAATCGCCCGTAGCGTTGCACAAAGGTCGATTCCCCGCGGAGCGGTTTTCAAAAATGGATCGAACCCGATCGCGTGCATGTGAAATGCATCGCGGCATTTCTGGGCGACCATGCGGCCGATATTGCCGCAGCCGATCAATCCCAGAGTTTTACCCTCGACGTCCATCGGCAGATACAGGCGACGAGCCTTGAAATTACCTTGCCGAACGCTCGCATCCAAAAACGCGAGCCGCTTGGAGACGGCCAGCAACAGCGCCACCGCATGTTCGGCGACCGACACACTGTTGGCCGTGGGCGTATTGAGCACCAGGATACCGCGTCCGGTCGCCGCATCAACGTCCACGTTGTCGACACCGGCGCCGGTGCGGGCAATGACCTTGAGCGATGGGGAGAGATCCATCAATTCCGCATCGAATTTCATCCAGGTACCCACCAGGGCCGCATCGGCGCCGCGGAGTTGCTCCTTCAGATCGTCGAGGTTGCCTTCCTGCACCTGGGCGACCTGGGCGACGCTTTGCAGCATGTGCAGCACCCGTTGATCGGCTTTTTGTGCCACCACAACCTTGCTCAAGAGGCATTCTCCCTTTGCCGGAAACGCGATGTGCTCCTACAGCATGCCTTCCGCCAGCAGCGCGGCCTTTAGCTCGTCCTTCGCCGGCGGCGCCAGGGGCAGCAGTGGACGGCGAGGGAAAGCCCCCACCAGGCCGACCAGATCCATGGCCGCCTTGACGGCGGCCACGCCGCCCTTTCCCGAAACACTGCGAGAAACCTTGACGATTTTCCTGTTGTAGGCAAAACCTTCTTCGTATTGCTTGGTCGCGATGAGGCGCCAGAGCTTCCAGCATGCGTCCGGAAACGCGTTGCCCAGCGATATGATGCCGCCGAGTGCCCCGCTGAGCATGGCCGAGACCATGTAGTTCACCGAGCCGGCCAGAACGGCAAAATCCTCGGGGCACGAAAGCAGATAATCGTCGATGCTGGCGGCATTGGAAGAGTCCTTCACGCCCACGATGTTTCCGTGCGCGGCCAGTTGCCTGACCAACCTGGTCGACAAAACCATGCCGCCGGAGAACTGCGGCGCGTTGTAGAGGAGGCACGGTTTGCCGACGGCATCCGCTACGTCGGAAAAATAGGTCGTGAGCACGGTCTCGGTCATCTGCGTCTTGAAATAGTTGGGCGGCAGCAGCGTGATAAAATCCGCTCCGATCCGCTCGGCCTTTTTGGCCATGTCGATGGTTTCCATCGTGGATTCCGCAATGCAGCCCGCCATGACCGTTTGATGGACGCCTTTGTTCCTGACGATGATTTCAAGAACCTTGAATTTCTCCTCCGCGGTCAGGGACTTGTTTTCCCCATTGGAACCAAGCGCCAGATACCCCGCGAGTTTGGATGCCGCATACTTTCTCATGTTGGCCCGGAGCCCTTCATAATCCACCTCGCCGGATTCGAAGAAAGGGGTGGTGATGGGGGCAAACACGCCGCTCAAGGATTCGCGGATCTGGATTTTGTTCATTGATTTTTTCTCCTGGCGTCCCGATCTGTCGATTGATC
>JAQTRB010000076.1:4102-7072 GCA_028712015.1 Syntrophales bacterium | reverse complement strand
CCGCATCTTGTCCATGCCGTCCGGGTTGTCTATTACATAGCTGATGCGTGCGATCACATCGTCGCCGAACGTGATTTGGGGGTTCATGAACGATTCGGTGCCGACGATTCGGCCGGTATGGAGACTGCACAGGTATCCGGCCACGGTGGTCGAGCCGACGTCAACGGCAAGGCCGTAGGCCTCCTCGACCTTTCCCGGATAAACGGCGAGGATCTCTCTTTCCATCCGAAGGGCCGCGGTGACCGTCCAGTTTCCCTTCCGCAGCGCTCCGCCCAGATCGAGGAGGGCGGGGTGGTCGATCTCAGGTCGGGGGAGACCGAACCGCTCCGCGAGGGCCGCGACGAGCCGTTCGTAGTCGGCCTGGGGATTGTCCAACTCCGGGGGAGAGAGCGTTACGGTAAAAAGACGAACGGCGGGATTTAGACGGATCTCCTTTTCTCCCGCCTCTTTCCGGATCACCTGCGCCCCGGTCCGGCTCTCCTCCGGCACAAAGATCAGGACATCCCCTTGGATGGTTGCCGCACAGGCCAAACGGATGCCCTCCGATCGATCTTTTTCTCCGAGGAGTTTGCCCTCCGCTTCGGTGATTGGCGAGAGATGATCGGGTTGAGAATGAATTCCATGCTGATCAACGCTTCCCGAATCGATCCTGATTTTGCACTTGCCGCAGCTCTTCTTTCCGCCACAGACGGATTCGATTCCGACGCCCAGCATCCGGGATGCCTCCAGAACGGTTGTGCCTTCCGGGATCTCCCCCCGTCTGCCGGAGGGCTGAAAAATCACCTGACAGGTTGTCATTTTCCGGTTCCCTTTCGCCTCTACGATTGGCCTGCGACGCCGAAAACCCCACGGAGTTCCATCGTTATCTCAAAACGCTTTTGCTCGCTTAAACATGAACAACCGGCCGTCGTCAAGATAAAAAAACCGTTCTCTTTTGTTCGCGGCGACCGAAAGAGAGAATCGTTTTCCAATCTTTTTGAAAACCATCCTTACGCAAGTCCGCAAGCCGTAATTCTTGCTTTGCGTGGAATGGATATGCTACAGTCATTTCCAAACAAAGAGCGCATAAGGTCATGGAATACCGCAAAATATCTCATCATTCACCTTCCCCGCGAAAGGGGCGCGACCGAAAAATCGGCCGCGCTGAGCTGAAGCTCTATCACGAGGACCGTCTTGCGGCTCTGGGAACGATGGCGGCGGGGATTGCGCATGAGCTGAACCAGCCGCTCAACACCATCCGGGTCGTGACCGACGGTTTTTTGTTCGGTCGCACGGAGGGGTGGCCGCTCGACCCCGAGGAGCTTTTCGACGGGTTGGAGATGATCTCCCGGCAGGTGGCGAGAATGGACAAGGTGATCCGGAATATCCGGAATTTCGCCCGGGAAGAGCGCGGCGCCGGGGGGGAGAGCGTGACGGCCAACGAGGCGGTCGAGAATGTCTTCTCCATGATCGGCCGGCAGATCGAGGCCCACGGGATCCGCGTGGAGAAGGATTTGGATCCCGAGTTGCCGCCGATGCGGGCGACCCTCAACGAACTCGAACAGGTGGTGATGAACCTGATCGTCAATGCCCGCCAGGCGCTCGACGACAACCCCCGCGATCCGAAGAGGTTGTGGATCCGAACGGGCAGCCGGGACGGCGCCGTCCGGATCGAGGTGAGCGACAACGGCGGCGGAATCCCCGACGACCTGCTGGAGAAGATCTTCGAGCCGTTCTTTACGACCAAGGCCGCGGGAAAGGGAACGGGGCTCGGACTGAGCATCAGCCAATCCATCGTCGGCCGGTTCGGCGGCCGGATCGAGGTCTGCAACAATCGAGAGGGGGGGGCGACGTTCGTCGTCGTCGCACCCGCCGGGGGGGAGGAACCTTGAACATTCTGCTGGTCGACGACGAGGCGGATGTCCGCAAGAGCCTTTCCCGCTTTCTGGAAAAACTCGGCCATGCCGTGACCTGCGCCGCCGACGGCATGGAGGCGCTCCGGGAATTTCATTCCCGGGAAATCAGCCTTGTCATCACCGACATCCGGATGCCCGAAATCGACGGACTTGAACTGCTGCGAAGGATCAAGGTGATCGAAAAGTCCCCCGTGGATGTGATCGTCGTGACCGGTCACGGAGACACGACCAGCGCCATCCGGGCGCTCAAATACGGGGCCTTCGATTATCTTCAGAAGCCGGTCGATGTCCGGGAACTGGCCATCGTGATCGAACGTTCCGCGGCCTACCTGACCCTGCGGAACAATTACCGGCGCCTGAAGCAGGAATTTCAGGAAAGGGTCCACAGCGAAACGCAGGCGGTTCGGGGTGAGGTGGAGAGGCTCCGGGAGGCCTATCTGGAGGAGATCGGCCTGGACGGTCTGGGCGTCTATTCCGAGGCGATGCGCCGGGTTGTCGCCCAGGCGGAAAAATACAGTACGGATCGGGAGATCGCGGTCCTGATCGAAGGGGAGAGCGGCACCGGAAAGGAGCTGATCGCCCGGTATATCCATTATTTCGGAGCGAGCAGCGCCGTTTCGCCCTTTGTGGCGATCAACTGCGGCGCGATCAACCAGGAACTGTTCGAGGGGGAACTCTTCGGCCATGAGCCGGGGGCCTACACGGGCGCCACGAGCCGGGGGCAGATGGGAAAGATCGAGGCGGCCAACGGCGGGACGCTTTTCCTCGACGAGATCGGAGAGTTGCCGCCGGGCGTCCAGGTCAAGCTGCTTCGGGTGCTCGAAGAAAAGAAACTGTACCGCCTGGGCGGCGTCCGGGAGATTCCCGTGGACATTCGGATCATCTCCGCGACGAACAAGGACCTCCAGCGGGAAGTGGATGAAAAGAGGTTTCGTCTCGACCTCTACTACCGGGTGAACATGGGGCATATCCGGATCCCGCCGCTCCGGGACAGGCCGGAGGACATCTCCCCGCTGGCGTTCCGGTTCGCGGAAAGGGCCGCCCGCCGCCGGGGGCGGAAGTTCGGCGGCTTCAT
>JAQTRB010000076.1:0-4002 GCA_028712015.1 Syntrophales bacterium | reverse complement strand
CGAAAGCATGATCACTCCGCTGTAGAGGAACATGATGTAGAGCGTGTTTTTCCGGCCGATGCTGTCCGATACCTTTCCCCAGAGGATGCGTCCCAGCGCATTCATCACCGAGATCGCCATGACGGCCGTCGTCCCCTTGGTCAGAATATCCAGGTAGGTATCCTTCGGAATGGTCGGAAACTGCGGGACGAGGCTGAGGATGGAGAATGACTGCCAGATGTTGACCGTGTTCATGATGATCAGGAAGCCGGCGGAGCATCCCGCGAAGTAGGTGATCCAGAGGAGCCAGAAGCGGGAGGTTTTGATCATCTCCTGCCATGTGTAGTCCACCCCGATGGCGCAACCCGGGGCGCCGGTCGCCGCCGGGGGCGTCCAGCCCGGGGGACAGTAACCGGCGGGAGGGTTGATCATGAACTGTGCGCCGATCATCACGATGATGAAGAAGATAATTCCCAGATAGAGAAAGGTGTTCATCACGCCGACGGAGAGGATCAGCGATTTCGCCACCGGGGCGAAGACGAGACCGCCGCCGCCGAAGCCGGCGACCGCCAGCCCCGAGATGAGGCCGCGCTTGTCCGGGAACCATTTTACGCAGGTCGCGATCGGGCAGACATAGGCGGTGCCGATTCCGAGACCGCCGATGATCCCGAAGCCGAGCGTGAACATGAACAGGCTGTTCGAGTAGGAGGCGAGCAGGAGCCCGAGACCGAGCATGACGGCCCCCGTCATGGCGACATAGCGCGGACCGATCCGATCCTGGATGCGGCCGGCAAAGATGGTCGCCAGACCGAAGAAGAGCAGGACCAGCATGGACGGAAGCGCCAGATCGGTATTGCTCCAGTCGGGAAAGCGGGCCTTGAGGCCGGGTTTGAAGACGCTGTAGATGTAGATGGCGCCGAGACTGACCTGGATCAACAACGCGCCGACGACAATGAGCCAACGATTGAACGTTTTTCCACCTTCCATAGAGCCGTCCCCCTTTTTTTCTCGGGTCCTTAGCATGTTCTTCGGGGAATGTCTAACCCAACTTCCGCAAGTCTTCCGGCGTGTTCACGTTCTGGAACATCCTGCCCGCCGGGTCAAAGGAATGGATGATTTCCGGGGAAAGCTTCAGCAGGCGGTGTCCCGGATAAAATCCGGTGATCTTCAGTCGGTCTCGATGGATCAGCCCCCGAATGACCGGCAGGCAACGGCGCGCGTAGACGGCATGGAGAGGCTGGAGGCCGTCGGCCGGGGCCGGCACGACGATATCGTATCCCGCCGACCGCTGGACCATGTATTCCAGAAAAGACCGGTTCAGGCAGGGCATATCGCAGGCCGCGACAAAGGCGTGCTCCTCCCGCGCGAAGAACAGACCTGTGTAGATTCCGCCGAGAGCGCCCTTGTCCGGCAGGATATCGGTGACGACGACGCATGGTTGATCGAGATAATCCGTCGGGTTGGAGGTGACGATGATCACCTCTTTGAAGAGCGCCCGAAAAATGCGGACCGTTCGGTCGATCAGGCGCTCGCCCTCTACCGTGAGAAAGGCCTTGTTTTGACCCATTCGCCGGTTTTTACCCCCGGAGAGGATCACCCCGGTCATGCTCGTCCCTCATTTGTTCTGCGGTTTCGGTAGCGTGCGTCCAGGATGACCACCCTGCCGCGGTCCGCCTCCGAGCGGATAAGGCGGCCGATGCCCTGTCGCAATTTGATCGCGGTTTCGTATCGGTATCGCCGCCAGTATTCCTCCCGGGGGAGGAGATTTCTTCGCGCAATCTGAAGCGGGTCCTGGGGGTGGGGAAAGGGGAGGCGGGTGATGATCACCTGTGTCAGCGTCTCCCCTGGGAAATCGACCCCGTACCAGAAGGTGTCCACGCCGAAGAGGACGCTCTCCCGGATCGCCCGGAATTCGTCGCAGAGCGCGGCGGTGGGTACACCATTCCGCTGGGTCAGCAGCGGATAACCGTCGGCTTGGATCTCCTCGGAGACCTTTTCGGCAATCGCCTCCAGATCGCCGTAGCTGGCGAACAGGACAAGGGTGCGCCCCCGGTTCTTGCGGATCAGGGCGGGAAGGAGGTCCGCAACGCGTGCAAGCCAGTTGTCCTTGTATTCAAAAGCGCCGCTGACGGCTTCCGGGGGGACGACGATCTCGGCAGCCGCGGGGTCGAAGGGAGAGGGGATGGCTTCAAAACGGAACGCCCTCTCCCTGGGTTTCTTTGCCGTCGCCGTCGCTTTGAGTGTAGGGACATGAGGCTGCATCGCGTCCCCATTCCCCTTCATTTCCGCGGGGATCATGCCCGCCGCCCGCCGGAAGCCGTCAAAGCTCTCCCCCTGACGGAGCGTGGCCGATGTGAAAATGACGCTATTTCGTCCCTCGTAGAGGTGATCCCGGAGGATCTCCGCCACTTCCACCGTCCGGACGGAGATGACCCAGTGGCGGACGAAGAGGACGACGGACATGACGTGGTCCGGGGAAGGCGCCTTTTCTTCGATCTTTTTCAACGTCTCCGTATGTTCCCGAAGATCCCGCAGTGCGGTCTTCAGGCGATCCACGGTCCGGGTCCGGATCCCCAGTTTCCGGCAGGCCTCCGGGTCCTTCACGAACGACCAATGTTCGGCGATCCCTTTCAGGGTCTGCCGCAGTGCGGCCAACTCTCCTTTCAGCCGGCCTTCCTTGAACGCCGGATGTTCCGCGGGCAGGACCGTCGTTTCCCCCGGGGGGGCGGCTCCGCGGACGACGGCAAGTGCGGTGGTGAATCCTTCCCATCGCTCGCGGAAGTCGTTCATGGCAATCACTGCGGTGTCGATCCATTTTGCGGGAAAATCTTCGGGAGAGGGCGCAAGGCGGTCGAGGACCGATTCGAGATAGGCGACGGCGTCCAGCATCTCGCGTGAAGCGACTTCGATCCCGAATGCGCCGCGGACGGCCTGTTCGAAATGGTTGGCCTCGTCGATGACGCAGTTTTCAAAGAGCCGCCCAAGGGTTTCGTCCCGATCGAGCAGGGCCAATTTATGATGGTTGGTGACGATGAGCCGTGCATTTTGAGCCTCGGCGGCGACCACCTGTGCCGGACAACGGAGATGTCTCCGGGTGCAGCCGGTGCGGGCCGAGATTTCATGCAGCAAGCGGCGGAAGAAAAGGCCGTCGTTCAGGTGAAAACGGATCCTGCCGCCGACGGTGTCTCCGTCCACGCCGCGGAAATGAAAAACCCGGTGAACGAAGTACAGCCAGGCGAGCAGCCGGCCGCCGGAGAGCGTTTCATCGCTCAGGTGGTCCAGCTTTTCCGCGCAGAGGTAGTTCGATTTCCCCTTCAGCAGCGCGATCGGGATTTTTCGATACGCGCGGTTGAGGGAGAGGGCGAGAGGGATCTCCCGCCGGACGATCTGCTCCTGGAGGTTTTTGGTGTAGGTCGAAACCGCGACGCGGGTGTGGGGATTCCGCCGCAGGAACTCCATGACCGGGATCAGGTACCCCTGGGTCTTCCCGGTCCCGGTTCCCGCCTCGATCGTCAGAACGGCGCCGTCATTGAGCGCCGAGGCCACGTGTCCCGCATAGGCGATCTGTGAGGGCCGGAACGCATACCCCTTGGCCGTGGCGGCGAGAGCCTGGTAGAGATCCCCGATTCGGGCGAGGGGAATTTTCTTCCGCGCCTCCCCTCCGTCCGGAAGGGGGTTCGGCGGCGGCGCCATCTCCAGAAACCCTTTCCAGTCGGGTGTTTCGCCACCGGTCGACGGATCGAAAAGGCCGCCGAAATAATCCCGGTAACGGCGGTTCATGTGGAGAAAGAGATGGCCGAAGAGGGTTTCGCTCCGGTCCAAGTGGAAGCGGAGGGTCGCCGCGGGGGGGAATTCGGCGGGATTCAGAACCCGGCCGGCGATGTGACGGATGAGATCGAGGGAGAGGTCGACCGCCTCCCGGGCGGTGAAGGAATATTTCTCCCGAGGTTTCCCATGGAGATGTTCCCAGAGCGGTTTGAGCGCGGCGCTGTCCGCCTGTGGGAGGAAGAACTCGGCGGCGAA
>JAQTRB010000075.1 GCA_028712015.1 Syntrophales bacterium | reverse complement strand
ACCGGCTCCTTTACGGTTGCGAAAAAAAAGCGTTAGAAATTTTACTCCTGTGCATCAGGAGTGTAAAGCATCCAAGTCCATCCGGAACCCCATATCCTGAAGTTCTCCGAAATACTGAGAAACCATGCCAGGACATTTGATAAGATACCATTTTTTAGCGGGGGAGTATAAAGAGCGACAGACTTGTATGTCAAGGCAATATTGGCTACCGTTGAATTCAACGCCGCAACCCGGCAAGGCTAATGATGATCTTCCTAATGATTGACCGGTTGGAAAACTGTCTTGACAATCGGCTCTTTGTTCATAAGTTAAAACCACGATAGGAACATTCGCGGAATATGAGGATTTTATCGCAGAAGGGAGGGAAAGAGATGTATAAAAAGATATTGGTTCCCCTGGACGGTTCGGAGTTGGCGGAGTACGCGCTGCCCCACGTCATAAACCTGGTTAAGGATGGTTCCGTGGGGGAGGTGACGGTTCTGAACGTATACAAGGTCGATCTTGCCCCGGTAGGGGCAAAAGGATACGCACAAGGCATAAACGTCAATCAGATCAAGAAATCGATGTTCACGGCATCTACCAAATATCTTGCCGATGTGGAATCCCGGCTCGGTTCCGAGGGAATCAAGGTTAACACGGTTTCACTGGAAGGCGCAAAGCCTGCCACGACCATATCTCAGTATGCCAAGGAAAACGGGATCGATATGATTGTGATCGCCACCCACGGCTATACGGGACTGAAAAAGCTCATGCTGGGCAGTGTGGCATTGGGGGTCCTTCAAGAATCGCATGTGCCCGTTCTGCTGATCAGGCCGGATTCATGCAGGATATAGGCCACGCTGAAGATGATTCGCATCAAATCGCATGACAAAAAACACGAGGCCCTCGTCCGGCTGTAACAATGCGGTATCCGAACATTGGAAACAGGGCAGTCCGGAACATTGTTTAAATCCAATGGTCTGATTTCGATTTGGCCTCGTACTCCTCACGAAGTGCAATCTGCGTCGCTTCGGCGATGTCTTCCACCCGCTTGACCCAATCCTCGAATTTAATGTCTAGCCCGAAAACGCCGACCATCTCATCCTTTTCATCGATAATCGGCGAGGAAACGGTGATGCAGAGCGCCCCGGTCATCTTGGAGATATAGAAGTTGGTCACGTGAATCTTCCCGCTCTGGAACGGCTTGATGAACCATTCGCGGTCCGACTGATCCGTACCTACGCCATAGTTCTCATATTTCGCCCGATCGCAGATATTCGTTATATTTTTCGTGGTTTTACGGCCGTTCATGTCCACCACATAGGCAAACTGAATGGAGGGATTCTCCTCGATGAACCGCTGCATGATCGGCTCCTGGAGCTCCGGTTTCATGGTCTTCATCACCGGGTGATCGACGACCTGCCTCACGACGGCCACGGCCGCTTGCGCTGCCATGGATTTGATTTTCTCCAGATCGGACATGAAAAGCTCAGGCATATACTTCCGGACCCGCTTCTCCATCTCTTCGTTCGAGACGCTGGTCATGCGTCCGGCATCATACTGTTCGGCAATCCATTTGTGGATTCGGGAAACGCCGGGATGATGTTTGTCAACCGCATTTTCTCTGGAAAGGCCGAAATGGGAGTTGATCCAGAAGGCGATGCCCGATTTTCCGGATTTGTCCGTGATCATCGGAATGATTGGGCGATTGAGAAGTTTTTCCGTGTCGAAGATGTTGTAGATTTCCTCGCACTTGATCAGGCCGTCGACATGAACGCCGGCGCTTGTCACATTGAAGCCGGCGCCGACGAATGGGAAGTTCGATGAGATTCGGACGCCGATCTCCTTTTCAAAGTAATTCGCGATATCGGTGATGGCGGTCGTATCGATACCGTTTGTGCTTCCATGGAGGCCGATGTATTCCATGATCAGCCCTTCGAGAGGTGGGTTTCCCGTCCGTTCGCCCAAACCGAGAAGCGTCGTGTTGGCCGCGCTGCAACCGTACAGCCAGGCGGTGGCGGCGTTGATCATCGCCTTGTGAAAATCATTGTGACCGTGCCATTCGAGGAGATGACCGGGCACTCCGGCATCCTCGATAAAGACTCGGATAAGCTTGTCCACGCTTCGGGGGAGGGCCGCCCCGGGATAGGTCACGCCGTACCCCATCGTGTCGCAAAGACGAATCTTGATATCGATCCCGCTCTCCTCGCGGAGTTTCATCAGCTCGATGGCAAAGGGAATACAGAAACCGTAGATATCCCCCCGGGTCACGTCTTCGAAATGGCAGCGCGGTTTAATCCCCGCACTCATGATGGTTTTGACGATCCCGAGATAGTCATCCAGCGCCTGCTTTCGGCTCTTATTCAGTTTGAGAAAGATATGGTAATCGGATACGGAGGTCAGTATCCCGGTCTCCGTCAGAGCCGCCTGTTTGACCAAGGGAACATCCTCGGCGGCGGCCCGAATCCAACCCGTGATTTCCGGATAGCGCAAACCGAGATCCTGACATTTCGCCACCGCCTCCCGGTCTTTGGCGCTGTATAGGAAAAACTCCGACTGGCGGATGACGCCGTTCGGTCCGCCAAGACGGCTCATCAGTTTGTAAAGGTTGACGATTTGCGGAACACTGTAGGGCGGCCTTGCCTGTTGGCCGTCACGGAAGGTGGTATCGGTGATAAACATATCCTCCGCGGGATTGATTGACACGATTTTATGGTCAAAATCAATCCGACACACCTCATCATATGGAAAAACATCCTTCTGCAGGTTGGGCTCCGTCACATCCTTCAGGTCAAACTTCCAGAACTGCGTATGTTCGTGATCGAGAACCCTCCTGTCCTTGTTCCATGTAGCCATATTCCTGCTCCTCTTTTCTCATAGCGATAGTCACGTACATAATCGTTTTTTCTACAAAATGTTCTTGAGTCTTTCGACCACGGCATCGATGAAGCCTTCCGTCGTCTCATGATCCGCGGGTGCGGGATCCATAAGGGGCATCAGGTCCTTTGTGACGATTCCCGCTTCGATGCAGCCGATGACGGCCCTTTCGATGTTCTCGCCGAAACGTGTCACATCGGGAGTCCCATCCAACTCGCCTCGCTTCTTAATTCCACCCGTCCACGTAAAAATCGACGCCACTGGGTTCGTGCTCGTCGGATTGCCTTTCAGATGTTCGTAGTAATGGCGACGAACCGTGCCGTGGGCCGCCTCGTACTCATATTTTCCGTCCGGAGATACCAGCACGGACGTCATCATACCCAGGCTGCCGAAGCCGGCCGCCACCACGTCGGAAAAAACGTCACCGTCATAGTTGTTCAGCGCCCAGAGGAAATTTCCCTCGTGCTTCATCAGCTGAGCGGCGGCGTCGTCGATCAGAAAATAGCGATACCGGATGCCGGCCTTGTCGAAATCGGCCTGACGGGCCGCCACTTCTTCGGCGAAGATGTCCTTGAAATAGGCGTGGTATTTCTTGCTGATCGTATCCTTCGTTGAAAACCAGACATCCACCTTCTCTCCGAGGGCGCAGTGAATGCAGGATCGGGCAAACGAACGGACCGATTGTTCCAAATTGTGGATTCCCATCACTACGCCCGGACTTTGGTATTGGTGCACCAATAACCTTTTCTCCGGACCTTCCTCCGGCGTATAGACGAGTTCCATCTTTCCCGGTTTATCCACCGTCATCTCCACGCTTTTGTAGATGTCTCCGTAGGCATGCCGGCCGATGATGATGGGCTTCTTCCAGCTCTTCACCGCGGGAGAGATGTTCTTCACCAGGATAGGCTTCCTGAACACGGAGCCGTCCAGGAAGGATCGTATGGTTCCATTCGGCGAAGGCCATGCCTCCTTGAGCCCGAACTCCGTGACGCGTTCCGCATCCGGCGTAATGGTGGCGCACTTGACGCCGACGCCGTAGCGCTTGATCGCATTTGCCGCATCCAGCGTGATCCGGTCATCCGTCTCATCGCGCCTCTGCACGGCGAGATCATAATATTGAAGATCCAAATCCAGAAAAGGGAGAATCAACTTTTCCCTGATCATCGCCCAGATGATCCGTGCCATCTCGTCACCGTCGATTTCGACGATCGGGATCTTGACTCTAATCTTGGCCATACTGAACTCTCCTTCCATCTCGGTTTTCAACCGAATCCACGGGTTCCGCCTTCTTCAGGATACCAACCTGCATTTTGGGAACCCTGTCCCGGAGCACTTCGATGTCCGCAGCCCCCCGCGGTAAAAAAAGACGTCGCGGTCCTTAGATCGCGGCGAAGGCCGAAGGAATCCCCCATCCGCCGGTCACCGGGCGTAGTAATTGATGAGGCATCCGGCCAGCAGGATTCCCCGGTCTTCGGGAGAGAGCCCCTCCATTTTCAGGGTCAGTGGAATCCGCGCCCCATCGCGGATCACGAATGCGGCAATCTCCTCCGCCCCCTCCCGCACCGCCAACCGGATTTCGGGGATGTGAATCCAATCGCCCACAGCCAGGTCCGCCGCCGCGGGCGCCTCGACGGTGAACGGCACCATCCCCCAGTTGATCAAGTTGCTCCGGTAGCGCTTCGTGGCGTACTCTAAAGCAATGTTTGCCTGTCCCCCCAGAACCTTCTGGCAGGAGGCCGCCTGCTCTCGGGCCGAACCGTCCCCCGGCTTCACCGCAAAGATCGCGCTTCCCAGGCCCGTCCTGCCCAGCCACTGCCGCAGAACCTCCGACCGGGGCCTCTTCCCGCCCTGAACGGTGGAACAGAGCTCCGCCAGTTCCCCCACCGGGCGCCCTTCGGCCAGAGAAACCAGACGCAGGGACTCCAGCCGCTGAAAGGTCTTGGCCCGCGGCAGATAGCCGGGATCCTTCCGCGACAGTGTGAACTCCGCCAATTTTACCGGGTCCGAGCGGTACGATGAAGTTTCCCCGGACGGAATCAGCTCATCGGTCGTCGTGACCGGGTCCCGGATCACCGAGGCCAATATCAGCAGTAGGTCCTCCGTGAGCGGCTGCATCTTCGGCCAGTCGGCAATGTTCGGCCCGAACCGCAGCGGCTCCTCCCGCCGGGCGTTCCCGAATCCCCGGTAGACCCGCTTGTCGTACATCCCGCCGTTGAAAACATAGTTCGCCGAAACCGGGGGGCAATCCACCTCCGTCGCGGGCGTCAACACCCCTCCCCGGATCGCCGTGGCGGCAATCGACCGAGCGTCCATCAGCGCGACCAAGGAGAGCTGACCGTCGCCCGGCTTCGAGCCCTCCCGGTTCGGAAAATTCCGCGTCACGTGACGGACACAAAGGGCATCGTTGGCCGGCGTGTCCCCCGCTCCGAAACAGGGACCGCAGAAGGCGGTCCGGATCGTGACGCCCGCGTCCATCAGCTTTTCAATCGACTGATTTCGGGTCAACTCCATCAAAATCGGTTGGCTCGCCGGATAGGCGCTCAGCGAAAACGCCCCGTCCCCTATCGACTTTCCCGCCATGATCCCCGCCATGGCCGCGAGGTTGTCGAAGGTGCCCCCGGCGCACCCTGCCACAACACCCTGGTCCACCTTGAGACGCCCCCCGACAAGCCTTTCGGTCAGCCGCATCTTCCGCTTGGAATTTTCAAGCAATTTGTTGCCCGCCTCTTCCACTTCCCGCAGGATTTCCGGGGCTTTGCGGTTCAGCTCCGCGATCGGCCAAGCGTTGCTCGGGTGGAACGGCAGCGCGATCATCGGCACCACCCGCCCGAGGTCCACCTCGACGATCCCGTCGTACCAACACAAATCCGCCGGCTCCAGGCGGCGGTAATCCTCCGGACGCCCGTGGATCCCATACCACTCTTCCACTCGGGCGTCCGTCAGCCAGATCGAGGAGAGACATGCCGTCTCGGTCGTCATCACATCGATCCCATTTCGAAAGTCGATCGGCAGGTTCGCCACACCCGGGCCGATGAACTCCAGAACCTTGTTCTTCGCCCATCCGCCGGGAAACAGGGTCCGGATGATCGTCAGAGCCACATCCTGGGGTCCCACCCCGGGGCACGGCTGCCCCTTCAGGCAAACCGCCACAACCTCGGGACGGGGAAGGTCATAGGTTTTTCCCAGAAGCTGTTTGACGATTTCGCCTCCCCCTTCGCCGATTCCCATCGTCCCCAGGGCCCCGTAGCGGGTGTGGCTGTCGGAGGCCAGGATCATCCGGCCGCAGCCGGTCATCATCTCCCGGATGAACTGGTGGATCACCGCCTGGTGGGCTGGAACGAATATGCCGCCGTACTTGCGGGCCGCCGACAGACCGAAAAGATGGTCGTCCCGGTTGATCGTTCCTCCGACGGCACACAGGCTGTTGTGGCAGTTCGTCAGCACGTACGGAACCGGGAAAGCCTCCATTCCGCTGGCCCTGGCCGACTGGATGATCCCCACATAGGTGATGTCGTGCGATGCCAGCGAATCGAAACGGATCTTCAGAACTTGTGGATCTTCCGAGCGATCGTGTTCCACAAGGATGCGATGGGCCATGGTCCCGCGCCGAGCCTTCTCACGGTCGATCCTTCCTCCTTTCCAGGGATCAAGACCCGCCTCCGACAGCAGACGGTTTACCGCCTCCGGACCGCAAGCATCAGCGTCCTCCGCGATCAGACGTCCCCCAAATACAAAGCCGCCACCCTTCGATACCCTCACCATTGCATCGTCCTCTCCTCGGTATAAAATGAAATAAGTTTGTCTTTATAGATGATGTCCGGCGGATGTTCAAGGTCCATTCTCGATTGTGTCCATTCTCGATTGCGGTCCCTCCGGTGTAAATTTTGCGTCAAATTCCGGATCAAGATAGTAAAATGGAGCCATCATTGACTTTTATCTCAATTCGCATTATTGATAACGCTAAGGCGGTTTGATGGATTGTCATCGGACCGGGCACCAGGACCGACGGTTGCGGTAAGCGCGGCGGAGCCGCCGCGAGGAGAATGGCCATCGTTGAAACCATGAGGGGTTCATTATGTGGGAATACACGGACAAAGTTAGGGAACATTTTCTCAATCCCCGCAATGTCGGGGAGGTTGAAAATCCGGACGGGGTCGCCGAAGTCGGTTCCATTGCCTGCGGCGACGCCCTCAAGCTTTCCTTCAAACTCGATGAAAGCAAACGGA
>JAQTRB010000074.1 GCA_028712015.1 Syntrophales bacterium | reverse complement strand
TTCCCTCTATACCTGTTCAACGGAACTGCTGAAGGCGTCGAAGGCGCTGGCCGATCTTTATCATGCTCCATTGGCGACTCACTTTCTGGAGAACAAGGCCGAGGTGAAGCAGTTGTGGGAAAAGCTGGGGCAAAGGGCAAGCACATTCCTCCGGGATATCGGCATTCTGGATGAACGCTTTATCGCGTTTCACGGCGTCATGATGGATGACGAGGATATCCGTCTATTTGCCGATCACGGCTGCAAGGTTGTCCACAACCCCGAGAGCAACATGAAATTGGCCTCGGGGATCGCGTCTATCACACGCATGTTGGAACACGGCATCGTCGTTGGTTTGGGAACGGACGGTTGCGCCAGCAACAACAATCTCGACATGTTCGAGGAGATGGACACGGCAGCCAAATTGGAAAAATCGGCCCGCCTTGATCCCACGGTGATGTCCGCCCGTACCGTAACGAGAATGGCAACCTGCAACGGCGCCGCAACTTTAGGTTTGGATTCGCTGGTCGGCTCCCTGGAGGTCGGGAAAAAGGCGGATCTTTGCATTATCGACATGAACAAGCCGCACTTGACCCCTCTCTACAATGAATACTCCCATCTGGTCTATGCGGTAAACGGCGCGGACGTGGATACGGTGCTGATCAACGGCAAGATCGTTATGCTGAACCGCAAAATGACAACGATCGATGAGGAGGAAGCCATGAGCCGGGTGCGAGAAATTGCGCTCCAAGTCCGGCGAGGCTTTTCGTCTTGATTGGGAAGATTTTGCGGACAAGTTGAACCAGCGGAAGCATTCGGATCCCGGCATGTAACCATGACTTTTTTATAGGCATGCCGGAAATCGAGACGTTGATCTATATCAGTGGTCGGCCGCCATTGAGCTTTTCGTAGATCCGGATGTATTGAGCCACCATGTGGTCGAGGCTATAGTTCTCTCTCGATTCGCGCATGATCCGCCGGAGCTGGATTTCGCGAACATCAGCGGATTGTCGGTGAAAGGCCAGGCTTTTCCCCAACGCATAGCGAAGCCCCCCGGCATCGTAGTCCCGGAAGAGAAATCCGTTACCGACGTCCTGGGGAGCGCCGTTTGCCTTGAGACGCAATTCGCGGATTTTGTCGTGATAGCCTCCCGTATCCCGGTTGGTAGCCGTCGCGCCGAAGAGATTCCCCACCTGATCGATCTGCCCGCAAGGTTCATACAGGGAAGCCCCGAAGACATCACAGGCGGCCGCATATCCCAACAATGAAAGCTCCTCGTTGAAGGGCTGGCAGGTGATTCGGCCGCCTGAATTCCAGGCGATTCCCCCCAGGATATCCAGATGTGTACGATCGTTGCCTATCCCGTCCGCGACAATGGCGATCTGAACATCGGGATTTTGTTCCGTAAAGGAAACACAGATCTGTTCGAGGAGCTCCACTCCTTTCTGAAATGGGTCGAGACGCGAGGGCCAGAAATAAAGCAACGCATCCGGGTTGACTTTCAGACCGGTCCTCTGCTGGAATGCGACGAGATTCTCCCGCTTTGCCGACAGGATGTCATCGTCCGGCCCGTACTTGCGGACCAGCGCCTCAGATCGCTCCGGATACATCTGCGAGGCCGGTGCATTGATGATGGCTCGCGCCGCGCCATACGCATATTTTTCCTTAACCTCCTGGCGGACGCTCGGCGGAACCAGTTCCCGATCGAGAAAGTAGTCTTCCACCACCTCCCGGAGAAATTTCTCGCCGACAAAATTAATCATGGTGGCGTTCTTGATTGCCGTGGCCTGTGAATCGATACATACATTCCCGTACATTTCGGAGAAGTAGAGACTGTCGGAGATGCTGCAGAGGTTGATTCCGCCGAAGAGATCCAGCGGCAGACAGGCCGTAAACACATTGTGCACCGTATGGAGGACGGGCAGCCCGGTGACATTTGCATAGGCGGCGATCACCCCCCCGGCCATCCAGTCGTGGCTGTGGATAATCAGCCTTCCTTCGCTCCTCGCCCTTACCGTCTTGATGACGTTGTTGACGATCTCGCGCTGGAATTCGACGGCCGTCAGGATCGGGTCGCCGGAATAGGCGCTCATATTGTCCGCAAAGATCGCTGAGCTGACCAGGTGGATCTTTTCGGAGTCGATTTTGTAGCGAACCTCGCGCCACTGACGCTCGCTCATCTGCGCCTCGCGCTGAAATCTCCTCTTGAGATTGAGGATGGCCAGGTGAACGTCCAATCCCCGCTCCGTAAGTCCTTCACAGAGTGCGGATACGACTTCCCCTTGTCCTCCGCTCTTGCCGGAGATGAACTTGGCCAACCCACCCATATCCTCGGGCAACCTTCCGGTCTCCGGTGAGATGATCAGAATCGCCGTCGTCTCCTTCTTTTTAAGCAGCACGAAGCGACGGATAACGAACTCGAGATCATCGATCTTGCGGGTGAGAACATGCGTCGGTCGGGCTATGGAATTCTCGTACGGATTGAAATAGGAGTGAACCGCGTGGTCCTCGCCGCTGCGCTCGTGCAGAAAATAAACGTGATCCGAAGTGGTCAGTTGCCGCCATTGGGTCAGATATTCTCCCCCCGCGCGTCTTGCGGCGGTTTCCATCCGTTCGATATCACGGAAAAGCTCATATTGCGTGGGGTTGCCCAGCCACCCGAACGTATTTTTGCCGGCATCGGCCCAAGATGAGGTGGCCAGCCCATGGATGTTGAGGGTTGGACAGGGTGCGTCTTTGAATCTCGATGAGATCTCGGTCGGCGTCGCAACGACGATGCTGTCATATCTCTCAAGCGCCTCCGGAAGTCGCCGCCAAAATTCGAAGATTCCCACATCTCTCCAGATATGCTCCCCAATGTGCTCGAAATCGTAACCCATCATTACCGCTTCGCCATCGATACGGGCGATGTATTGAGCATAGGTTTCAGGGGTGATCGGCGTGTGAGGAAAGCGGAATGCAATGTCGTCGCTCAGTTCCCGATTGCGTGGAATAACAATAAGTTTTGTATCCTTTGCCCGGAAGATGGCATTGGGAGAAATGGCTTTTCCTTCTTCTTCGCCGCTGCTGAACATATCGTCCCTTTTTTCGCAGAGGATTGACTGGTATCCCATGTCGGCGACCGCTTCCGCAATCAGATTGTTGTACATCAGTTCAGTGTTCCGGAAAGAGGTCGGAAAAATTCCGAAGATCCTTCTGATCATCTCCCGGTGGAGAGAGGTCTGTTCGCGGAATTCCAGTTTTAGCGGATCCTCGAATAGGCTGGTCAGCGAGTGATAGTAGGTCTCATCCAAATATTCGACCTGATGATTCTTTTGTCCAGCATCCAACAGTTTCTGAAGCGCCCGAATCACCTCCGGCTGGTAGAGTTCGGCCTGCTCCAGAAAAGTTCCGGACATGGAAAAGGTTATCTTGAAGGATGGATGGGCGGCAATCAGATCGGTAAACATCCGGGTTGCGGGGATGTAACACTTCTCCGCAACCTTTTGAAAAATCGACCGGTTGTTTTCATCCCAGAGAAATTTGCCGCGTTCCGGATGGAGTCGAAATGGCTGGTGGAGCTGAAAATAGAACATGGCGAGCGGCATATGACACCTCGGCAGCGAAACGAATGCATCTGTAGATCATCTATAGAGAATCCTATTGGCAAAATCAAGCACGATCGTTTCAGAGAATCATCATTTCCGGATGGAATCATAAAAATGAGGTCAACATTCAACGGTCAATCTTTGACATCCAATATCGCGGAAGGTATGATTGCAAGCGTAAACGCGGTGGATGAAATCCACAGAACAGGAGAAAAGATTGTCCCGTTCCGAAAATCTTAGAAAAAGAATCGTTGAACGCCGCCTTCGTTTGCCGCGTATTGCCTACCCCCCTTCCCTGCCTATTTTAGAGAAGCGGAAAGAGATTATCGCGGCCGTTCGAAAACATCCTGTGGTTGTCGTCACTGGTGAAACGGGCTCCGGAAAAACGACGCAGATCCCAAAGATGTGTCTCGAAGCCGGACGGGGTCTTTCCGGGCTGATCGGATGTACGCAACCTCGCCGGATCGCGGCCACCACGGTTGCCAGGAGAATTGCCGAAGAGTTGGGAGAAGAGATCGGGCGTTCCGTCGGCTACCAGATCCGATTCGATGATCATTCATCGCGCAATGCCTTTTTCAAGATCATGACGGACGGCATCCTGTTGATGGAGACGCAAAACGATCCTTTGCTGCGGGCATACGATACGATCATTGTCGACGAGGCGCACGAGCGGAGCCTGAATGTCGACTTTATTCTGGGGATCCTGAAGAATATTCTCGGACACCGGCATGATCTGCGCACAATCATTACCTCAGCGACAATCGACACCGATAAATTTTCCCGTGCATTCGGCAACGCGCCGATCATCGAGGTGTCCGGAAGGCTCTATCCCGTCGAAATCCGCTATGAACCGCCAGACCGCGAACTGGAAGAAAAAGGAGAGATCACCTACATCGACGCGGCAGTGAGGGCGGTAGAGGAGCTGGCCATTCGTCGGCTTCCCGGCGACGTCCTGATTTTCATGCCCACGGAGCGGGACATCCGGGAGACACGTGACCTCTTGAACGCTCGTTTACCCGAGCCGGCACAGATCCTCCCCCTGTTCGCCCGCCTCACCCGTTCCGAACAGGAAAAAGTTTTCCATCCGACGTCCGTCCGGAAGATCGTAATTGCAACCAATATTGCGGAGACCTCGCTGACGATTCCGGGAATCCGTTACGTAATCGACACCGGCCTTGCCCGCATTTCCCAGTACAACCCCCGTTCACGAACCGCATCTCTACCCATTCGTGCGATCTCACGCAGCAGCGCTGATCAGCGAAAAGGGCGCTGCGGGCGCGTTAAAAACGGAACATGTATCCGCCTTTACACGGAAGAGGGATACCTTGGACGGCCGCTCTACACCGCTCCGGAGATCCTCCGTTCGAATTTGGCGGGAGTAATCTTGCGGATGCTCTCCCTTGGGCTCGGCAATATCGAAGCCTTCCCATTTATTGACCGTCCTGCGCCAAAAAGCGTTCACGACGGAATAGACATTCTTCAAGAGCTCGGGGCGATCGAACGGGAAACCGATGGAACAAGGCGAAAAACCGTGCCCTGGCGTTTGACGGAGCGTGGTCGAATTATGGCCCGGCTCCCGATTGATCCGCGAATCGCTCGGATGATCCTCGAGGCGAAAAATCAGGGTTGCCTGTCTGAAATCCTGATTATTGCGGCCGCGCTCAGCGTACAGGACCCAAGGGAGAGGCCCGCCGAAAAAGAGGCGGAGGCCGATCGGATGCATGCCCTTTTTCGAGATCCTGCCTCTGATTTTATCGCACTTTTAAACATCTGGCGCCGTTGTCGAGATACCGGGACATCCCCAAACAGCAAAAATCGAATTCGCCGTTTTTGCCGGGAACGATTTCTCTCCTGGCGCCGAATTCGTGAATGGCAAGATGTACGCGATCAGTTGCAGACCATTTTGCTCGAACAAAAGTTTATATCGGCGAATCCGGCGCCCTCCCGTAAGGAAGGATCAGACCTCTATGCGGCGATCCACCGTTCAATTTTGAGCGGCTACCTCGGACATATCGCCGTCAAGAAGGAAAAGAATATTTATCAGGCCACCAAGGGACGGCAGGCGATGATCTTCCCGGGTTCAGGCATTTTCAATCTGGCGGGAGACTGGATCGTCGCTTCGGAGATGGTCGAAACATCGTGGCTATTTGCTCGAACGACGGCGAATATCGAAAGCTCATGGCTGGAAGAACTGGGAGGAGAACTCTGTCGGCGAACCCATTCGGCGCCTCACTGGGATATGAACCGGGGAGAAGTCGTGGCATCCGAACAGGTGACTCTCTTCGGTTTGACCATCGTCAGTGGCAGACCTGTTTCCTTTGCCCGAATCGATCCGGATGCCGCGCGGGAGATCTTCATCCGCAGTGCCCTCGTCGCCGGTGAAGTCAAGCGTCCCTTTCCCTTTCTGGTCCACAATCAGTCTCTGATCGAGAGTATCGCAGTTATGGAGCGGAAGTTGCGGCGCCAGGATCTGCTCATCGACGAAGAAACAATGGCCCAATTCTACAAAGATCGCCTTCCAGGCGTTTTTGACATTCGGACGCTTCAACGTTTGGTTCGCGACCGCGCAGACGACGCTTTCCTGCGGATGGAAGAAAAGGATTTGCTGGCGAGATCTCCCGATTCAGCCGAAGTTTCCCTTTTTCCAGAGGTTGTTTCGACCGGGGGATGGACTCTGGACTGTGTCTACCGATATGATCCCGGTGCGGCGGTGGACGGAATAACGCTCAAAATCCCGCTACGGGCTTCGCGTGACGTATCCGCCGTTTTTCTGGAATGGGCCGTTCCCGGCCTCCTGCGCGAACGGATCGGCGCGCTCCTGCGAGGACTTCCGAAAGAGTTCCGTAAAAAGTTGATCCCTTTGTCAGAGACTGCCGATATCATTTTCAGGGATATGCAACGCGAGGGACCGCTACTGAATGCGATCGGTCGTTTTATCTATGAGCGATTCGGTGTCAGCATTCCCGCGGACCGTTGGTCGCCGGACAGTTTGGAGGAGCGTTTGAAACTGCGGTTATCAATCGTAGATGCCAAAGACCAGGAATTGGCTGCCGGACGGGATATCGCCTTGCTTGAGAGCGGATTTACGGACATCGACGAGACGCGTGCCTTTGCGGCAGCCCGAAATACCTGGGGAAAAAATGGTCTGAAAACGTGGGACTTCGGCGACCTGCCGGAGTGCGTACCGCTGTATGACGATAAGACGCAGCAGGGAGTTGTCTATCCGGCCCTCGTGGAAACGGGGGGTGACGTTGGCATTCACCTTTTCCGAGACCTGCAGGAGGCTCTCGCGGCGCATCGGCATGGTGTGAAGGCGCTCTTGTCCATTCACTTCCGGGATCGTCTCCGTGAACTGCGAAAAGGGCTTGTACCGAGCGGCGAGTTGAGGATCTGGGCGGCCTCTTTCGGCGGCGCAAAGGCCCTGGAAAATGCACTTTATCAAAAGGTCATGCATGATCTCTTCGAGGTGAATATCCGGAACTCCCTCTCATTCCAAGAGCATGCGGAAATGATCCGCCCGCAGATTCTTCCCCTGGGGCAACAGGTCCTCAAAGCTGCCTCGCCGATTATAAAGAACCTTT
>JAQTRB010000073.1 GCA_028712015.1 Syntrophales bacterium | reverse complement strand
CCGAGGCTGCCGTCAGATGTGTGGCCCCATGTCAATTTTACGGTGGCTGGGCCGGTACTTGGAGATCGATCAACGCTGGAATGGCTGTTTGTCGCTGCAACCAACAATAATGTGAAGGTATTGCGGGCTTTATAAAAAAGCGCTCTTCCGCATTTTCCCCGCTCAAGCTGCACGTAATTCCTTAAACATAAAGCAGGGAGGAATTTCATGAAGAAGTTGATGCTTGCGGTGTTTGTTTCGATCCTTCTGTTATCATCCGCTGTTCCGCTCTTTGGGTGGAATCCTTGTCACTGTGACTGGGCAAGAATCCATTGCTACGTGAATGCGGAAGATTTAGGCCGGAAATACACCATTGACTGTGGTGACTTTCCAGTAGAGCAAGACGGCTGCGGCCTTTTCAAGACATGTCACCCAAAATCGGCAGGCGAGTGGCTGGTGTATGAGTGCTATCAAAAGTTCACACATTGCTGTTCCACTACTTGGGCGGAACCTTCGCCATTTGTTCATGATCCGTCAAGTCCGAATCGCTGCACTTACAGCGTTTGGCCTTGGCCCTGATGTGCGTTCTCTATCCCGATTCGTATCCATCATAGCAACTGATTGAATTATCGGTAATCACGCCGAGGGAAGAGGCAATACCTTCATCATGCTTCTCAAAGAGCAAAGGAATGGAGATTGCGGTAACGCTATGAACTCCAAAAGGTTCAGGAACTCCGGTGGAAGCTATGCCAGAGGCCAAACGAAAGCGAAAGCCTCTGGAAGAAGATGATTGGAAAGCCGTGCTCGGGAAAACCGACCGTATGGTTCGATGAGGGGGAGTTAGAAATAGAACCATTTGGTTACCACGCCAGCTTTCCACTCTACTGCCTACAAGGGATACTGCATCGGAAAATTTCATTGTTCGATTGTCTCCATTACGAGATGAAACACCCTAAGGCTTGGTAGCCAATATAGCCCGCGGGAGCCTTCCTCTATCAAGTGTCCTGTATTTCTAAAGCGGTCCACCCATTCAAGCAGTAAGTGCGCATCGGTTGAAGTACGCAATCAACTCCAAATGACCGGATTCACCTCACATCCACGCACATCGGATCAAGCAAATATTTTCTGTCAAAATATTTGCTTGACACAGAGTTGTTTAAATAGTAAGAGCTCGCGAACCACAAGCAGACCGCAAAAAAACCGGTGGCGGACCGCATATGGGAAACGATAAAACTCAGCTGTACCTCGTCTTGACGAAGTCTAAACCATTCGACACAGTTCTGTGCTATTTCAAGGAAGCGATCCTTCAAGGGACCCTCAAGCCTGGTGATTGCCTTCTGCCCGAGCGGGAACTGGCGGAACGCGTTGGAGTCAGCCGGGCAAGCCTCCGGGAGACCTTGCGTGCTCTGGAGATTCTAGGGGTAATCGTCAGCGTTCCCGGACAGGGTTCTTACATCCTGCCTCCCAACATCCGTTCCCTTTCCTCCTTTTTCGAATTGATGCTAGCACTGAAACCGACGATATCGGAAAACATCATGGAGTTTCGTCTCGCGCTCGAGTGTGAGGCAGTCCGTTTGGCGACCCACAGGGCGACCCCCCAGGAACTTGGCTACCTCCGAGAAATCATTGACCGCATGCCCGAGAGCCTGGACCGGGATCAACTGGGAGTTGAGACCGACTATGAATTCCATCTCGCCGTCATGCGTGCCACGCACAATGAATTGTTCGTATTCGTATATGAAATCATCGGAGCATTGCTAAAACGCAGCCATTATGAACGTCGAGTGGGGGTGTTGTCAATCAACGGTGTCGGAGAAAAATTCATAAAGGTTCATGAGAGCGTCTATGACGCAATGTTGCAAGGGAATGAAGCCCTGGCAGTGGAATCGATGAAAAGGCACTTCCAGGTCATCAACGAGTTTCTGAAGAACTGATTGTGGGGTCGGTTTGTCGGATCCCTCGCGGGAAAGGGGGTGTAGCTTCGGAGGAGATCATCTGTTGCTTCTGTAAATAGTTAATACTTAGAATAGAATCATGAGGAGGATTCGATGAAAAAACGTTTTATCGTTATCGCAGTATCGTTTTTTGTGGCGTTGGGGCTTTCCGTTGGAGACGTTCTTGCCAAGAGCAGAACTATCAGAATTAGCTACAATGTTGCCCCTGGCTCCAGTTGGGACAAAGGAGCACTGAAGTTTAAGGAAATCATCGAAAAAGAGAGCAAAGGAGAAATCAAGGTTGAGACCTTCCCCAGTGCCGTTCTTGCCCAAGGCAATGACCGGGTGGAGATTGAAATGGCCCAGAGCGGGGTCATCGACATGCTCATTAAGTCGACCATGTGGATGCCCGCACTTGATCCGCGCTTCTCTGCCATCCAGATGCCCTTCCAGTTTGCGAACCATGATGTTGCCGAAGCCGTGATGGACGGTCCGGCGGGGAATATGTTGCTTGATCTCCTTCCCAAGCACAAGTTAAAGGGGCTGGCATGGGGGGTCAACGGTTTCCGCCAGGTCACGAACGGAAGAAAAGAGATCCGCATGCCCAAGGATATGGAAGGGCTGAAGGTGAGGGTTCCGGGAATCGACCTGAGTCTGGCCATCTTCCGGAAGCTTGGGACTACCCCTGTCTCTATGAGTTTTGCGGAGGTGTTCACCGCCCTCCAGACCCAGACCGTCGATGGTCAGGAAAATCCCCTTTCCTTGATCTGGTCGTCCCGCTTTTTTGAAGTCCAGAAGTACTGCACGCTCTGGAACTACATGTACGATGCAGTCTGCTTCATTGCTAGCGATAAGCTCTGGAATTCTCTCAACGCAGCCGAGAAGGATATGTTCATGAAGGCTGCGAAAGAGGCCATGCATCATGAGCGGCAGGTCGTCCGGGGTGAAGACAAAACCCTGGTCGGTGAATTGGAAAAGAAGGGGATGAAGATGACAGTCCTTAATCCGACCGAATTAAAAGCGTTCCAAGACGCAATCCGCCCAGTATACGTCGAATTCAAGGGAAAACTCGGGCAGGAGACAGTTTCGGTTTTCGAACAGGAAATAGCAAAAGTGACGAAGAAGAAATAGTTGGATTTCGTACGGCGGGTTCTGCTCCCAAGGGATAGGTGGAGCCCGCCATTTTCATCAAGAGTAGTTTGAATTTAAAACAGAATGGGGGGCCATGATGTACCGTCTTCTCGAAAAGGTCATCTCTTTTTTCGAAGAGAGCGTAATTGTTGTATGCATGACGGGGATCTTCGTTTTGACCTTCGCTGCCGTCCTGTCGCGCTTTGTGTTTAACTTTAGCATCGCCTGGAGCGAGGAATTGGTCCGCTACATGTTCATCTGGGGAGCCCTCTTCGGTGCTTCCTATGCTTTCAAGTACCAGTCTCACAGCGGCCTTCCTGTTCTCGTGGAAAAGTTTCCGCCTCGTCTGGCCAGCGTCGTGAGGGCGTTAGGATTGATTCTGACGGTAGGTCTTTTTGCTATCATTGTTTACACAGGCTGGGGATTGGTAACCTTGGGGATGCAATCCGGGCAGTTGAGTCCCGCCACTAAAATTCCCTATTGGGTGGTTAACTTTGGTCTGGTGCTCGCCTTCGTCTTTTGTATTTATCGTGTCGTCCAGGCCCGATTCAAACCTTATAAGACCGTCAACGATTAGTTGGAGAGGAGATTGCCGTGATGTCCCCTGGCGTATTCATGTTTTTGGCCTTTGCCGTTTTTGTTGCGCTCAATTTACCCGTGGCCGTCGCAATTGGAGTTTCCTCTCTCCTGACGATCATCATCTTCGAGGTTGCCCCCTTCCAGGTGATCCCACAGATCATCTCCGCGTCCATCGACTCCTTCTCGCTACTCGCCATTCCCCTATTCATCATGTTCGGCACCATCGTGGGCAAGACTGGAATGGCTCGGCGGCTGGTGAGCCTGGCCTCCATTCTCTTGGGGGATCTTCCGGGTGGGGTAGCTATCGTGACGATCGTCACCGGCGCGATCCTCGGGGCGATGTCCGGGTCGAACGTGGCCTCCGTGGCCGCTCTTTTTTTCCTGGTAGGGGCCATGGAAGAGTTGGGCTATCCCCGGCGATTCGGCGTGGCGGTCATTGCCGCCGGTTGCACCTTCGGTGTGATCATCCCTCCCAGCATAAACATGATCATCTACGGTGTTATCACCGAGACATCGATCCCCAAACTTTTCGCGGCCGGTGTCTTCCCGGGGATACTGCTCATGGTGACCCTTTCCACCTATATCTACTTTAGATCCCGCAAAGAGGGATGGCGGGGCATGAAGGTAGAACGGACCCCCCTGAACGTCCTGAAGGCGTTTAAGGATGCTATTTGGGGGCTGGCTGCCCCGGTGGTCATCCTCGGCGGGATCTATGGAGGCATCTTTACCGCCACCGAAGCGGCGGCCGTGGCGGTTGGATACGTCATCCTTGTGGACATCTTCATCTATCGTGAGCTGCACCTGACCGATTACTGGGATATGCTCATGTCGTCGGCCCGATCCACGGGGACCGTTATGCTCCTGATGGTCTTTGCCTCACTTTTTGCCTGGCTTATGCTAACCCAGGGGGTGGCGTTCGCTGCACGGGATTTTATTCTCGACATCAGCGGCGGAAACAAGATCTTCGTCCTGCTGCTGATCAACTTGGGGTTCATTATTATCGGAATGTTCATCGATCCGGTCTCAGCAATCTATATCCTCGTGCCCCTGTTCTTCCCGCTGACCAAGGCAATCGGGGTGGATCCAATCCATTTCGGTGCCATCATGACAGTGAACCTCTCGATGGCCCATCTGACACCACCGGTGGGACTGGCCCTCTATCTGGCCGCCAACATCGCGAAGGTTCCCTTCCAGGAGGCGATCCGGGAGGCGGTCCCGTTTATTATCTGCGAAATCGTCGTTATCTTGTTAACGACCTTTGTGCCGGCGCTGTCGATGTGGCTCCCATCATTCATCCGGTAATCGTTTGTTTGATGCGGGAAGAGAATTCGATTGTTTTTCGTTCGACAAAGGTTGTGAGGAGACAAACAAATGGAATTTAACAGAATGACTGCGTGCGACATGGCGGAAGGTATACGGGAGGGGCGTTTCTCGTCGGAAGAGGTGACGCGGGCCTGTATCGAGCGAATTGACTCCCGCGAGGAATCAGTGCAGGCTTGGGCTTGGTTTGATCGAGATTATGCCGTCGAACAGGCCCGAAGAGCGGATCGTCTCCGGACGCAGGGAGAGCCCCTTGGGGCGCTCCACGGTGTTCCTGTGGGCGTGAAAGACATTATTGATACACAGGACATGCCCACCGAATACGGGACAGCGATCTTCGCCGGATGGCAGCCGTCCCGGGATGCGACCGTGGTTTCTCTTTTGCGTTGCGCGGGAGCGGTGATTCTCGGAAAGACAGTGACTGCGGAACTTGCATTCTATGCGCCAGGTAAAACGCGAAATCCCCACAATCCGATGCACACGCCCGGTGGATCGTCCAGTGGCTCGGCGGCGGCAGTCGCAGCAGGCATGGTACCCCTAGCGGTAGGTACCCAGACCAACGGATCGGTGATCCGACCTGCAGCTTTCTGTGGTACGGTTGGCTTCAAACCGACACACGGGAGGATCTCCCGTTTTGGTGTCCTCCATCAATCTTGGGTTCTCGACCAGTTGGGTGTTTTCGCCACCCATGTTGAGGATGCGGCACTGTTGGCCGAGACGCTGATGAACTTTGACGATAGAGATCCTGATATGCGTCTCTTCCCACGACCTCGGCTCTGTGAAGCGATGAGCATACCTCTTACGCGAGAGCCCCGGATCGGTTTTGTCCGATCGCCGATCTGGGATATGGCGGAAGAGGATACCCGGAGGGAACTTCCCCTTCTTGTGGAGCGTCTTGGGGGAGATGTGACCGACGTGGTACTTCCGGGGATATTTGATGAGGCGATTGCCGCGCATAAAATAATCATGCAGGCCGATTTTGCGCTTAACTTTGCCGAGCTCTACCGTCGCGACTCGGAGAGGCTTAGTCCAGTCCTCCGAGAAACGATCGAGAAGGGGATGGCGGTTCCAGCTCACGAGTATAATCGTGCCGTGGAGCGAATTCCCCTCCTGAACGAGGAATTAAACAAGTTGTTGGAGGATTACGACGCACTGATCACCCCGGCAGCCCCTGGGTCAGCACCGGCAGGGCTCGATACCACGGGTAGCCCGATTTTCTGTACGATCTGGACCCTCTGCGGGGTTCCGGCTATCACACTTCCCCTGTTGCAAGGAACGAATGGGCTTCCAATGGGGGTCCAGGTGATCTCGGGGAGGGGGAATGACAGAAGACTTATCAGAATCTCGGTCTGGCTTGAAGAGAAGCTGGGATTGAAACTCTGAAATGTGAATGTCATCCTTTATCCAGGGCTATGGAGAACGGTTTGAACAGTCCTATGGATTCTTCCATACCTATCACCATAAGAGCATCCTCTCCTCACACTATCTCGGATGGCGGAAGCCTCACTTTTTGCCGGGAGGCCGCTCATAACTGGTGGGACCGTTTTCGTAACCGACAGCCTTAAGCCACCATGCAGGGTAGAACACGGGCTGGGCGATGCCCAGACGCGTGTTCACATAGCCGTCGTTGTATTTGACGTAGAGGTGCCCGGCAAGTTTCCACCATTCTTGGAGTACCTGCGCGACGATCTCCTCTGAATGCTGTGTCAGAAGGGCGCGGGCGCCGTTGTTGTCCCCCTGTTTCCATAGGGCTATCGCCCGTGCTTCAAGTTCCTGTTGCGCCCCGAAGGCGTTGGCCTCAAAGCGGTCCCTCACTGCGTGGATGTCCTGGATCATGTAGGAATACTTGAGCATGGCGTAGTTGGCCACATAGTTGAAGGCCATCCACAGGCTTTTCCAGTCGAAGGACAGGAGATCCGCCCGCTGGATGGATTCAGGCAGTGTCGTCGCGCCGGCGTAAAAGGGCATCAAGACGGATGTGGCGGGCCGGTCGGGCCCGAACCAGGTGATGCCGCCAATGGGGTCCGGGAGCCATTCCCGCGATTGATTCACATAGGCGTAAACACACCGGTAGATGTTGAGCGGTCGTTCGAATTCCCCCTTGAGCGGCGTCAGGCGCCCCTCCTTGTCCGCCACGCCCTCGGCCTGCCCTTCGAAACGGTTGGGATTGCCGAAGGGACCGGCCGCCAGGCCCTTCGTCAGGTCGAATTCGGTGCCCTCGTAATT
>JAQTRB010000072.1 GCA_028712015.1 Syntrophales bacterium | reverse complement strand
AATTTTGGAAACATCATGAAACAGGCCAAAAAGATGCAGGAGCGGATGGCGCAACTGCAGGATGAACTGGCGGAGAAGAGGGTCGACGCGACCGCGGGCGGCGGCATGGTCTCGGTCACCGTCAACGGCAAATTCGAGGTCCTCTCTTTGAAAATCGAAAAAGAGGTTGTCAATCCGAACGACGTCGAGATGCTCCAAGACCTGGTCGTCGCGGCGGTGAACGAGGGGATTCGCAAGGCCCAGGAGATGGCCGCTGCGGAGATGGGAAAGATTACGGGCGGGCTCCAGATCCCCGGCCTGATGTAGGGGGAGCCATGTCCGGGTACGCCCTTTCCATTCAGCGCCTGATCAAGGAGTTTTCAAGATTTCCCGGCATCGGAGAAAAGACGGCGGCGCGCCTGGCAAACCATGTTCTCCGAGGCTCCGCGGAGGATGCGCGTCGATTGGCCGAAAGCATTCTGGACGTGAAGCAGAAGATTCGCCTTTGTTCGGTCTGTTTCAATCTCGCCGAGTCGGAACTCTGCGGCGTCTGTGCCGACCAGGCGAGGAACCGGAGAATCATCTGCGTTGTCGAGGAGCCCGATTCACTCATCGCGCTGGAGGCGAGCGGGGGATACCGCGGCGTCTACCATGTGCTCCACGGCGCGCTTGCCCCGTTGGAGGGGATCGGTCCGGAACAGCTCCGGATTCGCGAGCTTCTCGATCGGATTTCGGATTCCCCGGTCGAAGAGGTGATCGTGGCCACCAATCCGAGCGTACCCGGAGAGACGACGGCCTTGCTGCTCTCGAAGCTTCTGAAGGAACGGGCTGTGAAGGTTACGCGGATCGCCCTGGGCGTTCCGATGGGCGGCGACCTCAAGTATACGGACCGGATGACGCTCGCCAAGTGTCTCGAATTCCGCCGCGGCGTTTGATGGAAAAGGGTCAAACCCTGGTTGTAGATTCCGAATGTGCCGATCGAGCACGGATGTGCCGTTTCGGCACGAAACGGGGTCCGTTTCTGTTGCCGTATTTTGCCGCCGTTCACACCTCTTTCCCGTGCGCGGAATGAACGGTTTTCGGCAAATTGCGTTTTGAAAGCCAGGGGAACCGATCGCCTCCCGAAGCAAATCATACGTTCATAACATCTTGTTTGATATCAGGTTATCGCGTGAGAAATCTTCATGGAGCGCGTGTGACACATTTTTTAGGGAATGGCATTTATATTGCTTTGAAACAGAGCATTTACGGCGCCGCGGGGAGGGTTGCGCGTCCTTTTCGATAAATAGTGTTTGACAGCAAATGTCGAATAAGATAGAAAGTACACCGTTTCATAAAAAGCCAGTCGCTGCTTTAAAAAGCCAATCACTACGGGAGATTTGACGCATGTTAGAAATCAGATGGCATGGAAGAGGCGGTCAGGGAGCGGTCACGTCTGTGGAGCTGCTTTCCCTGGCGGCCATCGAAGAGGAGAAGTACGCGCAGGGGTTTCCGAGCTTCGGCCCGGAAAGGCGCGGGGCGCCGGTGACGGCTTTCAACCGCGTCGACGACAAGCAGATCAAGATCCGCTCCGGCATCTATCATCCGGATGTGGTCGTTGTACTTGACGAAAGCCTCGTTGCCCTGGTCGACGTCGCCGAAGGGCTCAAACCGACCGGAATTCTGCTGGTCAACACCACCAAAACCCTTGCGGAACTCAAGAAAAACATCAAATTTTCGGGAAAAATCGCAACCTGCGACGCCACGGGAATTGCCTGGAAGGAGCTCGGCGTGCCCATCACCAACACCACCATGCTCGGCGCGCTGCTCAAGGTGACCGGTGTCGTGAAGATCGACTCCCTCGACAATCCGGTCAAGGAGCGGTTCGGTAGGATCGCGCAGAAAAACATGTCGGCCGCGAAAAGCGCCTTCGATCAGGTCAGGATCATCAGCTGAGGATCAAAATAACCCTTGAGGATATCACGATGACAGAAAAGAAATGGCCAGAAACCTGGCAAGAGGTCAATCCCGGATGCATGGTCTTCCGGCCGGGAAGCGCTTCGGAGTATCATACGGGAAGCTGGCGGGCGAAGCGCCCGATCTGGGACAACGCGAAATGCATCAAGTGCGGCGTCTGTTACATCTACTGCCCCGAAGGGTGCATCAACGAAGATAAAGACGGATTCTTTCAGGCGAACCTCGACTACTGCAAGGGGTGCGGCATCTGCGCCCACGAGTGTTGGCCGAAGGCAATCGTCATGGTCAATGAGGAGGATTGAGGATGGGCAAGCGAGTAGGAATGGAAGTAGCGATTGCGTCCGCGGAAGCGGCCGCACTCTGCAAATTTGATGTGGCGGCGGTCTATCCCATCACGCCTCAGTCCCACGTGGCCGAACATCTGTCGGACATCGTCCACGAAGGCCGGGTGGACGCATCCTTCATCACGGTGGAATCCGAGCATTCCGCGCTGAGCGCCGCGATCGGGGCCGCGGGGACGGGCGCCCGCGTCGTGACCGCGACGAGCTCCCAGGGGCTCCTCTACATGAGCGAGGTTCTGCCGATCGCCTCGGCGATGCGCCTGCCGATCGTGATGATCATCGCCAACCGCGCCGTCTCCGGTCCGATCAACATCTGGAACGACCACAGCGACATCATGCCGATGCGCGACACGGGTTGGATCTCTTTCTTCGCCGACAACGGCCAGGAAGTGGTCGACATGACCATCCAGGCCTTCAAGGTTGGCGAGGACCGGAGGGTCATGCTCCCCGTCAACGTCAACATGGACGGTTTCCAATTGACCCACATGGTCGAGCCGATCATCATGCCCGAACAGGAAGAGGTGGACAGGTTCCTGCCGGCTTATGTCCCTTACGCGGCTCTTCACCCCGACAACATCGTTTCCATGGGAACGCTGGGCATGCCGGAGATCTACGCCGAGGCGCAGAAATCCAAGGATGTGGCCCTGGTCAACTCCATCAAGGTCGTCAAAGAGGTCTGGAAGGACTGGGAAAAGCAGTTCGGCCGAAAGTATGAGCCGATCCAATCCTATCGGACCGAGGATGCGGACATTGCCCTCCTGACGATGGGGTCGATGGGCGAGACGGCGGAAATCGCCGTCGACGAGCTGCGCGAGCAGGGCGTCAAGGTCGGCCTTCTGAAGATCAAGCTCTGGAGACCTTTTCCCTTCGACGAACTGAAAAAGGCGATCAAGGGCATCAAGGTTCTGGTCGTGACGGACCGCGCCATCTCCTTCGGCGGTCCGGGCGGCCCGGTCTTCTCGGAAATCCGCTCCGCGCTCTACGATCAGCCGAAACGTCCGAAGGTTGTCAACTACATCATCGGTCTGGGCGGACGGGACGTGACTGTGGAAGGATTCATGGACATGGTCCGGCGCGCGGCCAAGGGAAAACTTTCAGAACGATACGAAATTTACGGAGTGAGGGGATAATGAATACGGCAATGAAAAACCCTAAGAGTATCATCGAGAACTTCGAAATTTATGCGCCGAAGCTCGTCAGCAAGGAGGAGTTTTTCGTCGGCGGGCACCGCGCCTGTCAGGGGTGCGGCGAGGCGTTGGCGATCCGGCTGATGTGCAAGGCCTTGGGAAAGGATACGGTCATCACCAATGCGACCGGATGCATGGAGGTCATCTCCAGCCTCTATCCGACCACGGCCTGGAAACTCCCCTGGATCCATGTGGCCTTTCCCAACTCCGCGGCGGTGGGATCAGGCGTCGAAGCGGGTTTGACGGCGCTGCGGCGCAAGGGCAAGGTCGCCGACCGGCGGATCAAGTCGGTCGCCATTGGCGGCGACGGCGGGACGATGGACATCGGCTTCCAGGCGCTCTCCGGCGCGATGGAGCGTGGGCATGACATGCTCTACGTCTGCTTCGACAACGAGGCGTACATGAATACGGGCATCCAGCGCTCCAGCGGGACCCCGTTCCTGGCCGCGACGACGACCGCGCCCGCCGGCAAGAAGATCCCCGGCAACCAGGTGTGGAAGAAGAACCTCGCGGAGATCATGGTCGCCCACAACCTGCCCTACGTGGCCACGGCCACTCCGAGCTATCCAATCGATTTCATGAACAAGGTGAAGAAGGCCCGCCAGGTGAAGGGGCCCTCCTACATCCACTGTTTTGTCGCCTGCCCGACGGGATGGCGTTCCACCTCCGAGACCTGTATCAAAATGGGTCGCCTCGCCCTCGAAACGGGAATCTTCCCGCTCTATGAGGTGGAGGATGGAAAGTACCGCCTCACCGTGGAGGTCCCCGAGAAGCGGCGCCCCGTCCAGGACTATCTCAAGGGACAGGGGCGGTTCCGTCACCTCACGCCGGACCAGATCCGGGTCATCCAGGAACGGGTCGACATCGAGTGGGAGGCATTGATGATCAAGGTGAAACACTCCAAATCCCGGGAATCGCTCAGAGCCCCGCGGGGGGTGTGACCGCCGGAAACACCATCTTAAGACGAGGTTAACGAGAATGGAAGAAAAGGTTAAGGAAATCATTCAGCGATACAGCGGGGACAAGAGTTACCTGGTTCCCATCCTTCAGGATGTCCAGAGGGAGTTCAACTATCTGCCCAAGGATGCCCTGTGCTCGGTCAGTGCCAACCTCAGCGTGCCGATCAGCCGCGTTTACGAGGTGGTGACGTTTTACAAGGCCTTCAGTCTCAAGCCCAAGGGACGCTATCAATTGAGCCTCTGTATGGGGACGGCCTGCCACGTGCGCGGCGCCGAGCTGATCGCCCGCAACATTTCGGATGTCCTGGGCATCAAGGAAGGCGATACGACGCCCGACCTCGAGTTCTCCTTCGAAACGGTCGGCTGTCTCGGGGCCTGCGCCCTGGGGCCTGTTCTGGTGGTGAACGGTGAGTATCACGGACACATGAATATTGCCAAATCGACGAAGATTCTCAAGAAATTAGGGAAGAAGGGTGCGACTGATGATGAGTAAGATTAAATCCTTCGATGAATTGAAAAGCGTACAGGAGAGGCTCAAGGCCGGCCGCGATCCGAAGAAACCCGGCATCACGGTGTGCGTCGGTACCGGCTGTCTGGCCTATGGGACCCAGAAACTGGTGGACGGTTTCCGCGAGGAGCTCGCCAAACGGAATCTGGTCGACAAGATCGATTTTCGGACCAGCGGCTGCCACGGCTTCTGCGAGCGGGGTCCGATGGTAATCATCTCCCCGGAGAAGATCTTCTACCAGCGGGTGGGATTGGACGACGCCGGCGAGATCATCGACAAGACCCTGCTGAAGGGGGAGGTGATCGAACGGCTGCTTTACGTCGATCCGGCCACGGGCGAGAAGATCGTCCATGAGGACGACGTTCCCTTCTACAAAAAGCAAACCCGGCTCGTCTTCGGCCTCAACAGCAAGGTCGATCCGGAGAAGATCGAAGACTACCTGGCCATCGGCGGCTACAGCGCCTTGGGGAAGGCCCTTTCGAAGATGAAACCCGAGGAGATCATCCAGCAGGTGATCAAGGCCAACCTCCGGGGCCGCGGCGGCGGCGGGTTTCCCGCCGGCTGGAAGTGGGATGAGACCCGCAAGGCCGCGGGTGAGCCCAAGTATGTCATCTGCAACGCCGACGAGGGCGATCCCGGCGCCTACATGGACCGCAGTCTTCTGGAGGGGAATCCTCATCTGGTGCTCGAAGGGATGATTATCGGCGCGTACGCGATCGGTTCGAGCCAGGGCTACATCTACGTCCGGAACGAATATCCGCTGGCGGTAAAGAACATCACGCTGGCGATGAAGCAGGCCCGCGAAGCTGGGCTCCTGGGCGAGAACATCCTGGGGAGCGACTTTTCCTTCGATGTGAAGATCAACCGTGGCGGCGGCGCGTTTGTCTGCGGCGAGTCCTCGGCGCTCTTCGCCTCGCTGGAGGGAAGGGCCGGCGAACCCCGCGCGAAATACATCCACGCGACCCACAAGGGGCTCTACGATAAGCCTACGAATCTCAACAACGTCGAGACCTGGGGCAACGTTCCGTTCATCATCGAGAAGGGCGCCGATTGGTACGCCTCCATGGGAACGGCCGGAAGCAAGGGGACAAAGATCTTCTCGCTGGTCGGCAAAATCAACAACACCGGTCTGGTCGAGGTCCCGATGGGAACGACGCTCCGCAAGATCGTCTTCGAGATCGGCGGCGGAATTCCCGACGGCCGGAAGTTCAAAGCGATCCAGACGGGCGGTCCCTCGGGCGGTTGCATCCCCGAGCAGCACCTCGACCTGCCGGTCGATTTCGACGAACTGGTGAAGATCGGCTCGATGATGGGTTCCGGCGGCATGATCGTCATGGACGATCAGACCTGCATGGTGAACATCGCCAAGTACTTCACCAACTTCCTCGTTTCGGAGTCCTGCGGGAAGTGCGTCCCCTGCCGGGAAGGAATCCGGCGGATGCGGGACATCCTGGTGGACATCACCGAGGGGAAGGGTCAGGAGGGGGACGTGGAACTCCTGGAGAAGATTTCCAAGGGGATTCTCGACGGCGCGCTGTGCGCCCTCGGGAACAGCGCCCCGAACCCGGTCCTCAGCACAATCCGCTACTTCCGCGACGAGTACGTGGCCCACATTAAGGACAAACGCTGTCCCGCGGGCGTCTGCAAGGACTTGATCGCCTACAGTGTCGATCCCGAGAAGTGTACCGGCTGTACGGTCTGCAGCAAGGTCTGTCCCACCGGGGCGGCGAGCGGCGAACGAAAGCAGGCCCACAAGATCGATCCGGCAAAGTGCACGAAGTGCGGCGCTTGTCGGGAAAGTTGTAAATTTGATGCCATCATCGTGAGGTAAAGGTAGAAAAATGATCAATCTGACGATAGACAACAAGAAGATCGAAGCGGAGGCCGGGCGAACCGTTCTGGAGGTTGCCCGGGAGAACGGCATCGTCATTCCGACCCTGTGCGACCATGAGTCCCTGGAACCCACGGGATCCTGCCGTCTTTGTGTCGTCGAGGCCAAGCAGGGGAAGAGGGCGCGCATCGTGACGTCCTGTCTTTATCCCGTGGCTGAAGGGTTGACCGTCGACACGAAGAGCGAACGGGTCATGAATGTCCGTCGCCTGGTGCTCCAGCTTCTGCTGGCGCGCTGCCCCGAGTCGGAGCAGCTCAGGGAGATGGCCGCCGAGATGGGCGTCGCGCCCGAGCCGAGATTCACGCCGGACAAGGACAACGTCAAGTGCATCCTGTGCCGGATGTGCGTCCGGACCTGCGAGAAGATCGTCGGCGTCAGCGCCATCGG
>JAQTRB010000071.1 GCA_028712015.1 Syntrophales bacterium | reverse complement strand
GCGCTTTCCGCAGATCGAGACTCCGATTCCGAGTTGATCCCGGCTTGCTGAAGGGTTTCCTTGATGAAATCGATCGGTGACGGGGAGGGGTTTGTGATCAGGCCGATAACAAACGGTACGCGGATAGCGGCTTTCATGATCTCTCGGCTGTTGAAAATCAAGGATTATTGGACCGGCCAGATGCTGATCGGCTTTTGCGCCGCCGCCATGATCATCTCCAGAAATTCCGGGATCGGAAGGGCCGCCCACACGGGATTGGGATTCTTCCCGACATACCGGCTCAGCCTCTTCCATTTCACCGACAGATATGCCTTGACATGCAAGTTTCCCTTTTTCTATAGTTCGACCGTCCAAAGGCAATGCCTAATAAATTAAATTCAATAAAAGATCTCGAAAGGAGCTCCACATGAAAAAGATCGTATTGCTGTTGTCCGTGTTCCTCTTCCCGTTGCCTGTCTCTGTCTACGCCGATTCCTGCCAATCCCTCGTGATCACCGGTCATCCAACGTACCGGCCGATCGCCTGGGAAGCGGACGGGAAGATCGCGGGGGCGGCTCCGGAGATGGTTGCCGCCATCGCCAAGGATCTGGGCGTAAAAAACGTGATCTCCAAGAGTTTTAGAACCTGGGCCAAAGCGCAGGAAGCCGCCAAGAAGGGCGAAGCGGACATTATATTCGGCATTTACAAGAATGATGAGAGGATGGGCTACCTGAACTATGTTGAGCCTCCATTCATGCGCGATCCGGTTGTCATTGCGGTCCGAAAGGGGACTGCTTTCCCTTTCGAGAAATGGGACGACCTCAAGGGTAAAAAAGGGATCACCAACGAGGGTGAAAGCTACGGCAACGAATTCGATGCATTCATGAGTAAAAATCTCATCGTTGAACGGGCCAAGGGAATAGGAAAGGCATTCGAAGGACTGCTGGATAAAAAGGCCGATTACATGATTGTCGGCATGTACCCCGGTCGCAATGAAATGAGAAAGCTTCGCGCAAGCTCTAAAGTAGAGTTCCTGCAAAAGGAGCTCAGTTCATTCGACATGTACATCGCTTTCGCAAAGAAGTCGAAATGCTCCGATGCGCTGAAGGACGGATTCGCTGTAAAGGTCAAGGAATATACGGAACAGGGGAGAGTAAAACAGTTGCTGGATAAAGCTGAAAAGTCGAAATGACCAGAATAGTGCCTTAAAATTCCGTAGATACGACGAAGCAAGTGTTCCCACCGGATGGGCAGAAACGGTGTTGTCATCAGATCACAGAGGGCCGGATCAAACAACGCATAAGGAGGTCGTCCGCCATGAACCCAGCAGGAACCCGTTCGTGTCGTTTGCAGTATGTGCCTTTCGCTTTTATGTTGCTCGCGGCAGTGTTGGTTGCGCTCGTTGCGCCTCTAACGGGCGTGGCCCAAGCAGACAAAATGCCGGATCTTCGCGGTGTCTGGAAGACAACCTACGCAACGCCCACGGAGGCGGGGCGACTGGTCCGCGAGAGCAGCTACGAAATTACCCGTCAAGATGGCGAGTTGTTCTGGGGCGTCAATGTCTGGCATCCGATCGACCAGGCAACCGGCAAGGCGCTTGCCGAATGGATTCGCAATCCCTTCGTGGGTTCTCTCGGCCCGAACGGCGATCAGGGGCTTTTCACCATCGAGGGCGTACAATTTTCGTTCCTTCTTGTGGGGCCAGATGAGATGGAACTTGAGATGGCGAGTTTCAAGAACCTCGGCGGTTTTGCGCCCACGGCCTTCTATGCCGTCCTGAAGCGGGGCGCGGTCGGCGCCGTCCCGCAGCGCAAGTGGCCGGATCTTTCCGGCTCATGGCGCGGTCAGTGTCTGGTCGCGCAGCCGGGAGAACTCCGGCCCAGTGGCGTGCGTCTGGATCTCGTCCGCCAGGAGGGTGAGCTCCTCTCGATGGACGACGTCTGGAGCCCGACCGGCCCCATCACCTCGAAGACCGATCCAAAAACCATTCTGCATGAGCGGATGCTGGGTTCCGTCAATCCGAAGGGGACCGGCGGTGTGCTGACCAAGGATGGCGTACGCATGGGCTTTCGGCTCCTGTCTCCTGATCGCATGGAGGCGGAGTTTATCCGCATGGGCGGTAAGCATGAGGCGGCCACAGCGTTCTATGCGACGCTCCGCAGAGGAGGCGACGAACCCGTGGCTCCGGTGGTTAAGGGTGTCAACCTGGTGGGCACGTGGACCGGCAGCTACCGTTATGCGCTCCCTGACCGACCGGTGAACGCGACCTCCAGCCTGGTCGTCACTCGGCAGGAAGGGAACGCCATCTGGGCGGATGACGTCTGGACACAACCGGGCCAGAAGGGCGCCGCTTCCGCGCCGCATCGCGACCCGATGGCCGGCAGCCTGAGCCCGGACCAGACTCATGGAGCCCTTGCCAAGCCGGGTGCATGCTTCACATTCCGCTTGTTGGATGCGGATCGCCTGGAGTTCGCCTTCACCAATATCGACAACCAGCAGCCGACCGCGTTTTTCGGTGTCCTCACTCGAAAGCGTTAGAATACGCTGCCATAAAGACACTATAATCACAGATGATACTGGTGACGCCCTTTTCACGGAATCGGATGCAATGGGTCGCTTTGTGATGTGTTCAGTAACGAAGGTATATCGGGTCCGGTTTCTGCCAATCGTTGAGGTCAGAGGTGAAAAAGCCGTTGGAAATGATTATAATGATTGAAATGCTGATTTGCCGAGCCGCCGCATCAGACAGAATCAGAACGAATGGACGATAGCGAAAATCAAAGGAGGCAGAAGCAATAATGAGATTTATTCCATGCGAGAGGATCATATGAAGAATCTATTTTTGAGGATACTTGTTGTTACGGCTGTACTGATGGTGCCGGTATCCTGTTTCGCAGGCGAGAAATATTCCGCCGTTGTCAGCGATATCCCTTCGGAGATACGGGCCATGATGACGGGCAGGACTTGGCACGACGGATGCCCGCTCGGCTTAGAGAAGCTCGCCTACATTCGCCTTAGCCACTGGGGATTCGATGACAAGCCTCACATGGGCGAACTGATCGTCTACAAACCGCTGGCGGATGAGGTTGTGGAGATTTTCCGCCAGTTGTACGCGATCAGATTCCCGATTGAACGCATGCGGCTTCCGGAAAGATTGCCCAAGGGTGTTTCAAACTCCGAAGCGAATAATACATCCGCCTTCAATTGCCGTGCCGACGAGCAGGCCCCGGCGAGATTTTCCTCCCATAGTTACGGCATCGCCATTGATATCAACGATCTTTATAACCCGGCGGTCGAGGGCGATAAGGTCGACCCTGAAGAGGGCCGCAAGTGGCTGGATCGCAGCCTGACGCACAAAGGCATGATCAAGGAGGGCGACAAGCTGTTCACGATATTCACCAATCATGGCTGGCGCTGGGGCGGATTTTTTCATGAAGTTGACTATCAGCATTTCGGCAAAGTCATAACCACCCATTACATAGCGGAGCGCATGCGCTATATTCCGCCGGAGATGCAGATCCAATCTCTCGGTGATTTTTAAAGGAAACAACCCATGATGCGTGCCGGCCACATTATTTCACCCCTGCTTTGCTTCCCTAAACTGACCCGACGTCAATTCATCGCAGGCATCGGCGCCACCGCCTTGGCCGTTCACCCGCTACTCGGATGTAACGGAAGCAATAACACCCGCCAATACCCAAAACCAAAACCTGGGGACACATACTTCACCCAAGGCTATGAGTTGTCGCAGACGCAAAGCGCGGAGCATCTGGCAACATTTATGGAAACCGATCACTCTGAGTATGACCTGAACGGTTGGTTTTTCTTCGGAAGCCTTGTGGATAGCGTTCATCCGGACGACATCGGAGTTCTCGCATTTTCGGTCCAGCGTGTCGGACTGCTGGAGAAGATATTGGGTGCTCAGCAGGTACCGGTTGGCGTTGGTTTCAATAGCAAGTCTTACGGAAAATGGGAGTTCTGGGGTTTTTATACACTGGATGTGGCCCCGTTCATGACCGTAACAGCAGATCCATGGAACGTGACACTGCTTTCCCCATTTGCGTCGGAGCCGCCGCTGGTAACGATGCAAACCGTCTCAGGGAGGATGGGGCAGGTCGACACGGTGTACTTGATCAAAGCGGACATTCCTGGCTTGGATGCTCCCAGGCTCAAGGCGGAGGTACGGTTTCGCGATCGGTTCGGAGTGATCAACCAGGGATACGGGACGGCGGCATTCTGTGTGCAGAATATAACCGGCGAGCAGAGGGAAATGATGAAGATGTTCCATGGGGGCTCAGCTCAATCTTACCTTGAAAGTACCGGCGATCCGATGATCTGCCAAGGCGATTACTACTATCAGATGCCTTTCCTCGAAGTTGAGGAGTTTTCGATCATGCGCGGAGATACCCTGCGAAGCAAAGGCACCAGCGGATTGCTATGGGCCGATGTCCTCTCCGCGAGCTACGATGAGCAGGCGCTGAAGGTCTACAAGGACATGCTCAGCACATTCTTCGCGATTCAATTCCCGGAAGAGAACATCGCGATGATGGTGCTCCGGATCGATAGCGCGAATGGTAGCATGCCGATCGCCACGCTGTATAGTAACGACTGTGAGCGGACGCGCAACTCTGCTCGTAAACCATTGTATTCATGGCCTATCGATGGGATCAAGATCGAACCCGATCCTGAAAGCAAATGGGTAAGCCCGGTCAGCCAAAAAACGTACTACTTGCAATACCGTATCCAGCTCGAATCGGTGCACAGGAATGCAGACCTGACGATCAAAATGGTGATCGACAATCAGGAGGTGGTGACCGATCAAGAGACTTCCTATCCAGGATTGGGGAGCGTCGAGGGGACGTTAGATGGACATCCGGTAACAGGCCAGGTTTTTTTGGAGGTCACGGAGGGCATAAAACAATAAAAACTCGGATACTCTCATTTCCGCTGATCTAAGAAAAGGTTGAAGAATTCAAATCTTTGCTTGTTTCATTTACGATATCGGATGCCACGATTCGAATAGCAATCCTTCATTCTGATAACTGCCCACGATTGAGACTTTGTAAGTAGACAACATCGGGAAGAATCCGCGCAGGGGGCTGGATGCGCGGGTGTTGCCCTGATTGCCGATGACGATCCCCCGCATTCGGGCGGGGGCCGTCGTGAATTGAATATTCCATGTGAGACAGGGGAGGTTACCCTTTCTTTGCGAACTGGTCTTTTCCCGCCCCGCAGACAGGACAGACCCAGCCCTCCGGAAGGTCTTCAAACCGCGTTCCCGGAGATACATTCCCTTCCGGGTCGCCCTTTTCCGGGTCGTATACGTAACCGCAGACCGAACAGACGTAGCGCGCGGCCTTTGCGGCTGGGGTTTCAGCGGTCTTTGGAGGTTCTGCCTGCTGGTAGGTCGGAGCGTTCTTCGGGGACTTGCCGCCCTTGACCGTGTGGTAATAGGCATAGGTCATCGGCTGCGCCGCGCCCAGGACATCGCACTCGACCACCCGGCCGAGAAAAATCGTATGGGTTCCACAGTCCATCTCCCCAACGACTTCCGCCTCGATAAAGGCGACCGCGTGATCGATGACGATCGGAATCCCGGTCTTTCCGACCCGGGTGCCGATGCCCTCGAACTTGTTGATATCCCGGCCGCATTTGAAACCGAACCGGCCGATCATCGTCATCGGGGTCGCCTCCTCCAGGATCGAGACGGCGAACCGGCGGCTGGACGAGATGTGCTCATGGGTGAAGTTCTGCTTGTTGATGCTCACCGCCACGGTGGGCGGATCCGAGGTGACCTGGAAGACCGTGTTGGCGATTTGGCCGTTGAATCGTCCTTCCTTTCCCGAGGTGATCACGTAGAGGCCGTAGCTCAGTTTGTAGAACGCGGATTTGTTCATGGTCTGTTCTCCTTCATTGGAAAGATGTGGACATCGTTTCAGGTTTCGGCTGTTTTTCCCGTTCGCCGAAGATCCCCCGGCCGACCCGGATGATCGTCGCGCCCTCCTCGACCGCGACGGCGTAATCCCCGGTCATTCCCATCGAAAGTTCGGTCATCTCCACGCGGGGGAGCCTGTCGGCTTTGATTCGGTCACGGAGGTTGCGCAGCGCCCGGAAATAAGGCCGTGCCTGTTCCGGGTCGTCGAACCATGGAGGCATGGTCATGAGTCCCCGAATCGACAGGTTTGTCAGCGGGGCAATCCGGCGGACAAGATCGGCGGCATCCGCGAGCGGCACGCCGTTTTTCGTCTCTTCCCCGGAGACGTTCACCTCGATCAGAATCTTCATCAGATGCCCGGCCGCCGCGGCGCGTCGATCGATTTCGGCGGCGAGCTCCAGCCGGTCCACCGAGTGGATCATGTCGAAGAGCCGGACGGCGTACTTCGCCTTGTTGGTCTGAAGTCGGCCGATCAGGTGCCACTCGCACCCTTTTCCCAGCGTTTCGATCTTCCTCTTTGCCTCCTGGACGTAGTTTTCGCCGATGATATCGACACCGTCCTGCATGGCGGCCGCGATTCTCTCATCGTCCACGGTCTTGGTTACGGCCATGAGACGAACCTCGGCCGGTGAACGGCCCGACCGCGCAGCCGCCTGCGCCACAACCTCCCGGATCCGCCCGATGTTACCGGCAACGTCCATTCTTCACATACTCCTTTAATGAAACAAGTATAAGATTATGTTTTTGAAATATAATTTAGAACTTAAATGAGCTTTCGCTCATCCGCCTTATCATCCTTTTTTATGCGATTTCTCCGTGTAAAACCGGGACCGGATCCTCTTTTTCAAAATCGATTGCTTTGACGCGCTTCAACGCTTCGATGACCTCGCAAAGGGGGAGACCTACGACGTTTGTGAAAGAACCGTGGATTTCCCGGATGAAACAGCCACCCATCCCCTGGACGGCATAGCCGCCCGCCTTGTCGTAAGGTTCTTCCGTTCCCGTGTACCATGCCCTCTCGTCGCCGGAAATTTCGCGGAAGAGAACGGTGGACCCGACGACCTCGCGGATCCGTATCCCAACGCCCCGACGGAGGATGGTGAAGCCGGTCAGCACCTCGTGTTTCCGACCGCTCAATTTTTCAAGCATGGTTGTCGCCGCCGCAGATGATTCCGGTTTTCCGAGAACCTCTCCCGCAACGACCACGATCGTGTCGGCGCCGAGAACCCAGGCGTCGGGGCGACTGCAGGCGGCGAGGAGCGCCTTCTCTTCGGAGAGTCGCAGGACATGTTCCCGAGGCGTTTCCCCCCTCAGGAAGGTTTCATCGATGTTGCCCGGCAGGATATCAAGATCGATGCCCATC
>JAQTRB010000070.1 GCA_028712015.1 Syntrophales bacterium | reverse complement strand
AGGATGAACAGAATCAGCCCCGTTCCCAGGTCCGGCTGCTTGAGGATCAGCAGGATCGGGACAAGAACGATCAGGAAAGGGACAAGCAGTTCGGTCAAACGATATCCGCGACCAAACTGATGGCGGTCGAAATATTTGGCCAACGCGAGAATAACCGTCAGCTTGACCAGCTCCGACGGCTGGAAGGTGAAACCACCGATGAGGATCCAGCGCTGAGATCCCCGCGTCGCATAACCGGCGGTAAAAACCACGAGAAGGAGAATGATGGAGATGCCGTAGAGAATATATGCATGACGACTGAGAAAACGGTAATCGATGAAAAAGGCCAGGGCCATTCCTGCAATGCCGATCAGGATCCACTGGAGTTGTTTGATGTAGAGCGGCGTCTGGCGGAGGTCGGCGATACTGAACCCGGCACTGTAGATGTTCAGCAGACCTATGCCGCTGATGATCAGGACCAGAACAAAAAGGGTCCAGTCGAAGTTTAAAAGAAGACGGCGGTCCAATTTGATCATGGCTTGTGCATCTCCCGAACGTCCGCGGTTTCTTGCATCTGCGGTTGGGTCTTTGTTGTCTGTTTCCGCCCAAAATAGGCTTCAATCACCTTTCGTGCCACAGGGGCAGCCGCCGAGCCGCCGTGACCGGCGTGTTCCAGAATGACCGCGACCACGATTTCCGGATTCCCATAAGGCGCAAAACAGACGAAGAGTGCATGGTCCCCAAAATCGCCCGACGCCTGCCTCATTTTACGAGCTTTTGCATCCTGGGGAAGCCCAATAACCTGCGCGGTTCCTGTCTTACCGCAGACATCCTGCTCTTTCCTTTTCAGGATGTAACCCGTTCCCCCTTTTTCATTCACCACCCCCCACAATGCCCGGTTGATGATTTGAATGTTCTGAGGGTTGACCGATAGTACGGCCTGCTTCTCCGGCTCATATACCTTTACGATACGACCGTCGGAAGATTCAAGCTGTTTTAAGAGCCGGGGCCGATAAAGACTGCCGCCGTTCGCCAGGACCGCATAGACATTGGCAAGTTGGAGCGGAGTTACAAGGTTGAATCCCTGTCCGATGGCGATGGAGATGGTTTCGCCGGCCTGCCAGGCTTGCCGAAATCGGGAAAGCTTCCATTGCTTGGTGGGGATCAGGCCGCCCTTCTCCCGGGGAAGGTCGATTCCCAGCGGGGCGCCGAGTCCGAAGGCTCGGGCATAGGCGGCGATCCGGTCCACGCCGAGCCTCTTCCCCAGATTGTAAAAATAGACATCGCAGGATTCCACGATGGCGCGATGGAGATTGACATTGCCGTGACCTTTTTCCTGCCAGCAACGGAAGGTCCGATCACCCAACTCGAAGGAGCCGTTGCAGTAGAACGTTGTTTCCGGAGTGATCAGACCTTCTTCGAGCGCGGCCGCCGCCAAGATGGGCTTGTAGGTCGATCCGGGAGGATACTGTCCCGAAATCGAGCGATTTTCCATGGGATGCTTGGGGTGGTTGGAAAGAGTTTCCCAGTCGTCGTGGGAAATTCCTCCGCTGAAGAGGTTCGGGTCGAACGAGGGCGAGCTGACCAATGCAAGTACGGCTCCGTTGCGAGGATCCAGAACCACCACCGCACCCGCCCGGTCGCCTATGGCCGACCATGCCGCCTTCTGGAGTTCGGAATCGATGGTCAGTACCACATTGTTGCCCGGTGTCGCCTGAATCCGGCCAAGAGAGCGGATCATTTTGCCGGTGACGTTGACCTCCACCTGCTCGGCGCCGCTTTTCCCCCGGAGGTGACCATCCAGGAGTTTCTCGATGCCGAATTTTCCGATAATGTCTCCCGCCGTGAGCTCATCGGTGAAGTCCCGTTCCAGTTCTTCACGATTCACTTCTCCCGTAAAACCGATCATCTGTGCGGTCATCTCTCCGTTCAGGTAATGTCGGACGGGTGAAACCTCCGTCATCACACCGGAAAGATCCAGGGCATGGGTTTCCACCACGGCACGCTTTTCCATGCTGACGTTCCGTTCGAGGAAAACGGGCACGAACGGTTTCACGTGCCCGAAGGACGAGGAGGAAGGCAAAAACGTCAGGGAACGATCGGCATAGAGCCTTTTGATCTCGTCGATGACCCTCCGGATGTCGCTTGTCCGGTTGGGAACGAAGACGATATCAAAAGAAGGCTGGTTGTCCGCAAGAATCCGCCGGCCATGGTCCATGATCAGACCCCGCATCGGCTTGACTTTTCGCAGGCGAACGCTGTTGTTTTCGGAACGCTGTCGCAGCTCCTCCCCCTTGATCACCTGCAGGTACCACAGCCGCGCCACGAGAAGCATCAATGCGAGCGAGATGATGATGAACAGCATTCTGATTTTATGCCGAACCCGAACCGGCTCATATCCGTCGATCCGGGCGCCGATCTTCCACATTCAAAAAAACCTCGAACCGTTGAAATAAACTGAAAAGGATGGGGCTGAGCAATCCAACCGCAATAGCCCGTGGAACAAGGATCTTCGGAATCTCATGAAGGAGATTCGAACCAAAGACAAAACGGTACAGAAGAACGATCGCCACGCCTTCCAGGAGTGCGCAGAATCCGGAAAAACATGCAATAAGGCCGGGTTTCCCGGCGTAGGCATTCTCCCTGACGATTCGAGAGAAGCCATAGATGACCATATATAGAAACATGTGGAGCCCGAAAATCGTGCTGGTCAGGCAATCCAGGTAGAAACCGATCAGCAGGGAGAGAATGCTCCCACGTAAGGCATCGAAGTGAAATCCGGCATAGATGATGACGATAACGGAGATCTCTATCTCGATCCACCCAAAAGAAACGAGATCCAGAATCGTAATCTGAACGATCACCAATAGAAACAGCCACACGGGGAGAAGAAGATAATAGATCATTCTCCGGTCCCCGGATCCGGAATCAGGGCCAGGACCTCCTCCAACTTCCCGATATCCACGGCGGGCGCCACATCAATCTTCTGAAAGAGACCTTCCCCCGTCCGGGAGGCGCCCGTAACGACGCCGAGAAGCAATCCCTTTGGAAATATACCGGCCAGGCCGGAGGACAGAACCACATCACCCGGAAGCACTTCTTCCGCCCGGGAGATGTATTTCAAGCTGCATCCCGCCGATCCGGCGCCCTGGAGCACTCCTTGGGCGCGGCTCCGTTGAATCAGTCCGTCGATATTGCTGTTTCCGTCAATCAGCAGCAGGACCTGGGAGGCATTCCAGGCGGTTTCAATAATCCGTCCCACCACTCCTTTTTCGGATAAAACCGGGAACCCCACTCGCAATCCGTCGGCGGTCCCCTTGTTGATCAGGATCGTCTTGAACAGAGAGGCGCGGCTGTGGTCGACCACCCTCGCCGTCACGACCCGTTTTGACAACCCATCCCTGAGGTCAAGGAGTTTCTGAAGACGTATTCCTTCGAGGTAACCCTCGCGGTAACGGTTGAGCTGTTCGCTGAGGGCGGTGTTTTCCCTCCGCAACCGCCTATTTTCATCCCCGATGCCGACGAGAAAGATGTACCTCTTCCAAGCATCATCCACCGCCCCAAGCGAAATGTTGACGGCATCTTCGACAGGAGCCGCCGCCTCGAGCACCATTTTTCTAAGGAAGCCGGTCTCGGACCGTCTGGCCACGCTGTAGGAGAGAACGGCCAGGGAGAGGATCAACAGAACCGCCGCCGCGGCAAGGGAGAGGTATTTCCTGGGAATCAGCATCTTTCAGCCACAAACCATGGCGCAGGATCTCAGACCTGAAATGTAACCTCTTTGAGAACATCCAGTTGATCCAGCGCGATACCGGCACCCCTGGCGACGGTGGAGAGGGGATCATCCGCAATGGTAATGGGGAGGCCCGTCTCCGCCCGGATCAACAAATCAATGTTCCGGAGCAGGGCCCCTCCTCCGGTGAGGACGATTCCACGGTCAACAATGTCTCCGGCAAGTTCCGGAGGGGCATTCTCCAAGGCATCTTTGATGGCGTCCACGATGAGGCTGATCGGTTCCATGATCGCCTCGCGGATCTCATCGGAATTGATTTCCACGATCTTCGGAATGCCGGAAATCAGATCCCTCCCCTTGACCTCCATCTTGAGGGGTTCGTGGTTGGCATCGGGGTAGGCGTTGCCGAGGGTCGTTTTGATGTTCTCTCCCGACCGCTCCCCGATCAACAGGCTGTATTTTCGTTTCAGATACTGGACGATCTCTTCGTCGATCTTGTCTCCGGCAACCCGGACGGATTTTGAATAGACAATCCCGGCAAGAGAGATCACCGCCACTTCGGTGGTTCCTCCACCGATGTCCACAACCATCGAGCTGACCGGCTCGGTGACCGGAAGCCCTGCGCCGATTGCGGCCGCCATCGGTTCTTCGATTAGATAGATCTCCCGGGCCCCTGCCGATTCAACCGTTTCCCGGACGGCGCGTCTCTCCACCTGGGTGATCCCCGAGGGAATCGAGACGATGATACGGGGTCGGACCAAGGCCCGTCGGTTGTGAACGCTGAGGATGAAGTGCCTGAGCATCGCCTCCGTTATGTCGAAGTCGGCGATCACGCCGTCCCGCATGGGCCGGATGGCTACGATATTGCCCGGCGTCCGCCCGAGCATCTTCTTGGCCTCCGTGCCGACCGCCAGGACCTTCTTTTCCCCCTTGGCGTTCTTGTGGACGGCAACGACCGAAGGCTCGTTGAGAACGATTCCCTTTCCCCTGACATACACAAGGGTGTTGGCCGTCCCCAGATCGATCGCCAGATCGTTCGAAAACTTTCCCAAAATAAAATCAAAAATCAAGTTCGGTTCCTCCTGGTGGTCCAGATAATTGCATTCACAATAGAAAAGATGCTCGCGCTGGAGGGGCCATCTATATCGTATTTTCCACCCCTTATCAATCCATTTTTTTCCAAAAAATCATTGCATTTTAAAGATGACTATACTACTAAGCCGAACATTAACGCAGCGCTGCGGAATGGCGCCGCCGGGGTCGGTCGAAATGCCGGTCCCCGAAAAGATCCGTTTTCATTTTTAAATCATTTCAAATCAAGAACGGGGGAAAAGGGATGTTGCTCAACCTCATGCGAAAACACGCCAGAAACTGGCTCATGAAGATCATCCTGGGGATCATTGTGATCGTCTTCGTCTTCTATTTCGGTTCGATGGGCGGAAGTCAGAGGGCGGAGCGGATCGCCATGATCGACGGCAAACCGATTGTCTATGTCGATTTTCAACGGGAATACCAGAACATGCTGGACATGTATCGCCAACGTTTCGGCCAGGAGCTGACGGAGGAGATGGTCAAGGCGCTGAACCTCAAGCAGCAGGCGCTGGACAATCTGATCAATCAGTCGGTTGTTCTGAAGAAGGCTGAGGAGATGAACGTCCGGGTGACCGACGAGGATGTCCAAGCGGCCATTTTGGCCTATCCCGCCTTTCAGCGGAACGGCGTTTTCGACGAAAGGATCTATCAGCAGACCCTCAGGAGCAGTAAAATGTCTCCGGAAGAGTTTGAAGATCTTCAGCAGAAAATGCTGATCACCCTCAAGGTGGAGGATCTGATCCAGGAGGGAGTAAAGGTGTCGGATCAAGAGATCCACGACCTCTATGTGATGCAGAACGAGAAAATCAATGTCGATTTCATTCGGATTTCTCCTCAGTCTTTTTTTGACGGAGCCAAGCCGGCCCCCGCCGATCTGGAGGCTTTCCTCAAGTCTCGCGAGGGGCAGTTCCGCGTCCCCGAACAGCTGCAGGTCAAATACCTGGCGTTCATGGCCGGGGATTACGCCGCAACCGCAAAGATCTCCGACGCGGAGATCAATGATTATTACGAACGGAACAAAGCCCAGTGGAAGAAGGGTGACAAAACACAGCCTATTGCCGAGGTCCGGGAGAAGATCATCGAGGCGCTGGGGCAGAGCGCCGGGATGACTGCGGCCGCGGACGAAGCCAAGAAGACCCACGACACCATCTACCAGGAAGAAAACTTCGATGCTTATGCGACGCAGAAGAAATTGAAGGTGCAGAAGACAGGTTTTTTCAGGATCAACGACGTTCCGTCGGAATTCAAACCGATTGCCGATTTCGTCAAGATCGTTTCCCGTCTGGAACCAAAGGAGATCAGCCGCGTGTTTCAGGGGGAAAAGGGATACTACGTCGTTCAGATGGAGGCAAGGAAGGCGCCCTACCTGCCTCCCCTGAAGGAGATCGAAGCCGAGGTAGAAAAACAGTATCGGGAAACGGAGTCGGAGCGCCTGGCGAAGAAGGAGGCGGACGACCTGCTTGTCCGTCTCAGGAAAGGCGAAGCGCTGGCGGCCGTGGCCGGAGCAAAGGGATTGAAGATCACGGAAACGGGGATCTTCCAACCCGGAGGCGCCGTTCCCAAGCTGGGCTCCTCCCCGGAGCTGACGGAGGCGCTTTTTCAGCTCTCCGAAAAAAAACCGTACCCGGAACAGACCTACGCCATTGACGGAAATTACGTGATCCTCGGGCTCAAGGGAAAGGTCAGCGTGGACGAAAAAGATTTTGCCTCCCAGAAAACCGCGATTGCGAATTATCTGACCCGAGCGAAGAAAACGGAGGCAATGAAGGCTTGGATCGAGGGAAGCAAGGCTGCCCTGATCAAAGAGGGGCGTCTCATATTCACCCGTGACTTGAAGGATCTGTAAAAGGAAACCCGGACCAGCGGGAATTGCGGGTCCGGGTGGATGATGCGACAGGGCCTCGTGCCCACTCTCCGCGGAGCTTATCGTTTGGACTTCAGGATATCGCGAATCTCCGCAAGCAATGTCTCTTCCTTTGAGGGGGCAGGCGGAGCAGAGGGGGCCGCTTCTTCTTTTCGTTTCATTGCGTTGATCGCCTTGACCAGCAGAAAGATCACAAAGGCCACGATCACGAAATCAACAAGCGTTTGGATGAATTTGCCGTAGGCAATGACCACGGCCGCCGGATCGCCTGCCACCCCTTTCAAAACGATGGCAAGCTTGCTGAAATCCATCCCCCCGAACAGCAGACCGATGGGCGGCATAATCATATCGCTGACCAGGGAAGAGACGATCTTGCCGAAGGCGACTCCGATAATGATGCCCACGGCCATGTCCACAACATTCCCTTTAACGGCGAACTCCTTAAATTCCTTTAACATGCTCATGTGATTCTCCTCCTTCCAGCGTTGACGATCTTCCGATGACGACTCGAGCATCTGAAATGATTCCTCAATTCCTCTCCAGTGCCCCCATGTCTGCCGCAGCATTGCCTTTTCTTGAATTCTCGCGATTTAGACGATCGTTGTCAAGCGTTTTCATCGGG
>JAQTRB010000069.1:2057-7341 GCA_028712015.1 Syntrophales bacterium | reverse complement strand
CGAAGAACCCCCCGAAAACCGGCGGTCCGCAACACCCCGATATTTACGGCCTGAATCGATAAACGGACGGCAGACTCCGCGGCCGATGTTCACGATGCTCCTTGCGCGCACGGTTCAACATTCCCGGTGCAGAATCACGGGGCGGTCAAGATCAAGCATTTGATTGCCGGCAGATAAAAAAAACAGGCGCATGCCGCGGCACGTGCCTGTTTCATTTTCATCTATGCTGGAAATATTCCGAAACGGAAGCGCTACCCGATGATGATCATCACCTGTTCCGTCTCCACGGAATCATTGGCCTTGACCTTGATCTCCTTCACGGTCCCGTCGGCGGGCGCGTAAATCGGGTTTTCCATCTTCATGGCCTCGAGCATGAGAAGCTCGTCGTCTTCCTTCACCTGATCGCCGACCTTGACCAGAACATCCAGGATTTTCCCCGGCATTGGGGCTTTCACCTCTACACTCATTCCCTTTACCTCCTTGATGTGATGAATTGCTTTCTCAAATGTTTGCAGCCTGCTTTCGCTGCAGCCTTTTGCGCCTCTATACCCGATGTCCCGGAGACGTTTTCCCGCCGGACGATGGGCCTTGACCAAAAGCGGCTTGTGACCGCTTTTTCTACACTCCTCCGCCCATCCTGTCAAGATCAAATTGCAGAGGACCGCGAACCAATGGATTTCACCCTCGCTATTGGGTCGAACGAATCAGGCGATAGATGTAGTCCAGATCGAGCGCGATCTTATCATTTTGCTCTTTGTCCCCCGCCACCGGCCTCCACTCCGGAGATTTTTCGGCCAATGCCGTTTCCAACTGCCAGCGGTGGGTAAAGGCCTTGCCGACCAGCCCCAGGATCGCGATCTTCTGATCCGCCGTGATCGAGGGGTTGTTGATCCGATTCACCGCCTGAAACGTGAGCGCGACCGGATCGATCTCCGTGGCCGATAAAAGGACATTCATCTGCTTGGGATTGAGCGTCATCCGCTGGGATACGGCCTTCCGAAATTGAACCGCCGTGGAGTGGGTTTTCCCCCGGAGATCCTCCAGAAGATCCATTGGAATTCCCGCCGTCACGATTCGCTGTTCCGCCTCCGCCGTCAATTTGTACTCGACGGGAATATACGTCTTCTGCTGAAAGACGTTCTGGAGAATGAACAGAGAGACGAAGCTGATCAGGATCGCGACAACCGGTGTCGCAACCCAGGCTCCGGCAATCTCGCCGAGCATCCGCCAACGGATCCCCCGCCCTCCCTTGATCAAGCCGATCCCGATCACCGAGCCGACGATCGCCTGGGAACTGGAGACGGGAACCAGCGGAAAGGCTGGCAGCCCGTGGCCGAGTAAAAAGGCCCGCAGGCCTTCCGACGCAAATAGAAACAGCACCACCGCGTTGGCGAGAACCGCCACGAAGGCCGCAACCGGCGACATCTCCGTGATCCCCGCCCCGACCGTCAGCATCACTCTCTTGCCGTAGGTGAACGTCCCGACGGCAATGGCAATCCCGCCCAACAGGAATAGTTGTTGCGCCGCATTCAGCTTGAACCACCCCATAAAGGAGATATCGGCAAACGGGGAGATCGGAACGAAGATTCCGACCACGTTGGAGATGTTGTTGGCGCCAAGAGAGTAGGCGCCGGCGATGCCGGCGATGATCAAACCCGTCCGGATCAGCGTATCCAGACGGAACATGTGAATCTGGGCGCTTTTGATTCCATGGGCGATCAGCTTATAGAATAGGGCGGAGAAGATCGCGGCCAGAATCGGGCTGATGATCCAGCTCAATATAATCGATTGAAGGGAGACGTAATCGATCAGCGCGCCGGAGAAGAGGTCCCAGCCGACGATCGCTCCGACGATGGCCTGTGTCGTTGAGACGGGATAACCGAGAACCGTCAGCCAGTATACGGTGCCGGCGGCGGCCAGCGCGACGACGAAGGCGCCGGCGATGGCATTCACGGCGCCGAGTTCGCCCAGCGTTTTCGCCGCGCCCGCTCCACTGATGACGGCCCCGAGGATGACAAAAATCCCGGAGAGGATCGCGGCCTTTTTGAAGCTGATCATCCGCGTGCCGACGGCGGTTCCGAAGACGTTGGCCGCATCGTTGGCCCCAAGCGACCATCCCAGGAACAAACCGCTGGTTAAAAAAATGGCAAACATCACAGGCTCCTATAACGTGCGCTTGATGACGTAGATGTTGAGACGGTCGGAAACGTCTTCGGCCTCGTCGGCGATCCGGTCTACCTGTTTGGCGAAAAAGCGAAGATGCATCTTGTGGCTCAGGCGGAGGTCTTCCCGTCCGAAAATCGCCCGCTGGAGACGGGTCGTGACCTTGTCCGATTCCTTCTCATAGAAGACCACCTTATGGATATGATCCGCCACCGAATTGATATCCTTGAAAAAAGCGCGGCAGGATCGGACCATCGCCTCGACGGCCTCGACGGAATTGAGCAGGAGTTCCTTGAAATCATCATGAAACTCGGCGCAGATATCGGGACGTTCGATCTCGAACTGCCAAATCAGCCCCGTAAAGCGGTCCAGCAGCGCGTCCATATCTTCGAGCAGCGTCATGACATCTCCCCGGGATTCCGGAATCAGGGTTTTCTTGTAGAGGTCCTGCTCGATGGAACGGCGCAGGTCGTCCCCCCGGTGTTCCGTGTTGCGGATGCTCGTCAACGCCTGGGCAAACGCCTCCATGTTTTTCTTCAGGTAGGCATCCATGCCGTTCTTGGACATCAATCCCGCTTCGCTGATCTGGTTCAGAAAATCGTCAATCTCCTTTTCGATTCCCATTTTTTTCTTCAGGATGCTCTCCGTCATCTTCAGGTCCCCCTCCCGTCTCTGATCTGTCTATTCCGATCCGCGGTCTTTTCCCGGCCTCTCCGTTCCTGTTTTCCCGACCGGAAAATGATCAACGTGTTCTGGTCGCCTTACAAACCTTTTTCATGATCTGTCAACAGATATTTATCGACACATCTTGACAAGTTTATGGGATCGTTCTAGATTGCGCAAACTAATAAATATTATTCTATGGATAATAAATAGTTATGAATCTAAACCAACTGAAAATCTTCTACCTTGCGGCAAAACAGGGCAGCCTGAGCGCCGCCGCGGAGACGCTATGCATCACGCAGCCCGCCGTCACCAAAGGAATCCAGCGTCTCCAGGAGCACTACGAACTCAAACTCTTCAACCGTTTCGGAAAGAAAATGGCGTTGACGGATACGGGCGAGGTCCTCTACAAAATTGCCAAATCGATCTTTGAACTGGAGAACCAGGCGGAGGAAAGCCTGCGGGATTTCCAGCAGCGCAAGCGGGGGTATATCCGGATACTGGCGAGCGAGAGCTTCGGCTCCTATTACCTCCCCTTCATCATCGACCGTTTCAGCCTGATGAATCCCAAGGTCCGGGTGTCCATGGACACCCTGCCGACGGAATTGATCGTCGAGAAAACCGCAACACTCGCCAACGACATCGGCTTCATCTCCTATCCCGTTCCCCACAAGAAGCTCGTCTCACGCGAGATTCTGGAGGACAGCTACCAGGTAATCGTCCCGCCCGGCCACCCCTTTGCGACAAAATCGTCGATTGATCCCAAAGACCTGGCGGGACAACCTCTGATCGTCCACGAAAAAGGATCGGCGCCTCGGCGCAGCGTCGACGAGTACATCCGCCGCCACAACATCACCCTTTCGATCCCGCTGGAGCTGTCCAACAACGAGGCGATCAAGACCGCCGTCGAGGAGGGGGTGGGCGTCGCCGTCATCACGCGGCGGGTCGTCAGCAAAGAGCTCCGGATGGGAATTCTCAAGGCGATCCCCCTTGCCGATCCGGCCATGATGCGGAAATTTTACCTGATCCATCACAAGGACAAATACATCTCCCGGTCTCTCCAGAGCCTGGTCGAGATGGTCGATCAATGGATCGGAGAATACCGCCTCGGTCAATATTGACCGAAATGATTTCCCTTCGAACGCTCCAGCGTGCGGCATTTTTTAAAACTTCACTGAACCAACTTCGCCAACCCTAGCGCACTTTCCTCCAGCACTGGGCCTCTGATGTCTCCGCAAGGCCACAGAGCGTCCAGCGAATGGGTGCAGAAGATTACACATATTGTTATCGATAATATGATTATTATTCGTTTGACTTATCTTGCGAAAGGTATTGATATATTTACAGACTATAATTGACCCCGGCAAGAATTCGGGGATTAAGAAATTGAAAAAGGAGAGATCACATCATGGAAGTCGTCAAATCCGTCAAACGCAACGTGCTCTTGAATCCGGGGCCGGCCACCACCACCGACACGGTGAAGTATGCTCAGGTGGTGCCCGATATCTGCCCGCGGGAAAAGGAATTCGTGGCCATCATGGATGAAATCCGCCGCGAGCTGGTCAAGGTGGTTCACGGCGATCCGAAGAAGCACACGGCCGTGCTCTTTGCAGGTTCCGGGACGGTGGTCCAGGATGTGCTCGTCAATTCCCTGGTGCCCGAAAACAAAAAGATCCTCATAGTCAACAACGGTTCCTATTCCGCCCGTATGGCGGAAATCGCCCAGTACTACCACATTCCCTGCGTGGACCTGAAGTTCCCCTCCACCGGACGACCCGACCTGAAGGCGGTGAGCCAGGCCCTGGAAAGGGACCAGGACATCGCTGTGGTCGCCACCACCCATCATGAAACAGGCACCGGAGTGCTCAACCCGGTCCGGGAGATCGGGAAGATGGCCCATGATCACGGCTGCGTGTTCATCGCCGACACAATCTCGACCTACGGGCTGCTGCCGATCGATTTGGAAAAGGAAAACATCGACTTCTGCATGTCCTCGGCCCAAAAGGGACTGGCGGCCATGACCGGCGTCTCCTGGACGGTGGGCAGGATCGACGAGATCATCAAGTCCAAGGCCTATCCCACTCGGTCCTACTACTGCAACCTCTTCATGCAATACGATTTCTTCGAGCGGGTGGGAGAAATGCACTTCACCCCGCCGGTCCAGACCATCTACGCCTTGCACCAGGCCATACGGGAATACTGGCAGGAAGGGGAGATGCCCCGTTACGAGCGGCTAAGCCAGTGCTGGGAAGCCGTTCACAAAGGCATGCAGGAGATCGGGCTGAAGTCCGTCATCGACAAAACAATCCAGGGCAAGCTCGTGGTCACCATCAAGGCCCCCGAGGACGGCAAGTTCGATTTCTTCAAGCTGCATGACTACTGCTACGAGCGGGGCTTCACCATCTATCCGGGCAAGATGTTCGGGCTGGAAACTTTCCGGCTTTGCAACCTCGGCGTC
>JAQTRB010000069.1:0-1957 GCA_028712015.1 Syntrophales bacterium | reverse complement strand
CCCGCATACATATATGACTTCAACATCCCGCAGATCCTGTTGTTTCCGGAGCGCCCGCATTCGATCCCGAGGGTCACGCTTTCCGGCCGGATGACCATCAGCACGTCGTCGCCTTCTCCGATCCCATTCTGCCGAAGATCGATGGCAATCTCGCCGAACTCGGTCTTCACGGTCGCTTCCTGCTTCTCCCGATCCACCGACACGATTTTTCCGTCCATGAAATTGACGTAGCCGACGAAGCTCGCGATGAATTCATTCGCCGGCCGTTCGTAGATCTCAATCGGACTTCCGACCTGTTCGATCAGGCCGTTCTTCATGACGACCAGCCGGTCGGAGATGGCCATGGCCTCGAACTGGTCATGGGTCACAAACACGGTCGTAATGTGAAGCCTTTCCTGAAGCTTGCGGATCTCCTCGCGCATCACCAGCCGCAGATTCGCATCCAAGTTGGAGAGGGGTTCGTCGAGCAGCAGGACCTTCGGTTCGAGACTGAGCGCCCGCGCGAAGGCCACGCGCTGCTGCTGTCCACCGGAGAGCTTGTCGATCATCCGGTCTCCGAACGCCTCCAGTTCGACCATCTCCAGAAGATCCCGAACCCGGACGGCGATTTTATCCTTGGGCCACTTGCTGATCTTCAAACCGTAGCCGACGTTCTCGGCGACGGTCATGTGTGGAAAGAGGGCGTAATTCTGGAAGCAGATCCGGGTGTCCCTGAGGTTCGGAGGAAGGTCGTTGATCCGCTGGCCGTCCAGGATGATATCCCCCGAAGAGATGTCGGTAAAACCGCCGATCAGGCGCAGCAATGTTGTTTTTCCGCAGCCGCTCGGGCCGACGAAGGTGACCAGTTCCCCTCTTCTGACCTCCAGCGATACGCCTTTGAGCACCTCGTTCGCACCATAGAACTTATGGATGTCCTTGAGAATCAACATCGGTCTGTCATCTGTTTTCCCGTCCATATCTTGAGTAACCCCTTTCGTCATCATACGGCCGCCGACTTTTTCATGCTGCTGCCCAGTCTGGTTTTCCTGCTGATATAATTCAGGATCATCATGCAGAGCATGACGATCACGACCAGTTTCATCGTGGTGGCGGAGGCGATGCCGATTTCCCCGTAGACGGCGGCATCAAAGATCTTCACGGCGGCCAGATCGAACCCCGGGCTGACCAGAAAGACCACGGCGCTCAGGGAAACGATCGCCGTCATGAAGGTATAGAGGAACCCCGCGATAAAAGCGGGAAACATGATCGGCAGCACAATCTTGTAGAAGGTGGTCAGAAAGCTGGCGCCCAGGTCCGCGGAGGCCTCCTCGATTTCGATATGGATCTGGTGCAGCTTGCTGATTCCCGCCTCCACGCCGACGGCGAGGAAACGGAAGACGCAGTTCAAGGCCAGAATCATGATTCCGCCCGTCAGTTTGAGCGGCGGCGCGCTGAAGGCCAGCAGATAACCGATGCCGAGGACGGTCCCCGGCAGCGCGAATCCGGAGAGGGAAACCATCTCGATAAAGGTGCGCCCGAAAAAATTTCCCCGGACGATGACATAGGCCAAAAGTACGCCGATGACGGCGCCGATGATCGCCGCCACGAAACTCACGCGAATGCTGTTGTAAATCGCCTGGTTGGATGTGAAATCCAGATAATTCGCCAGGGTGATGTTGTGCGTGACCCCAAGGATCTTGTAAAAGGAGGCAACAAAGACAATACCGAAACAGATAAAGATCGCCCCCGCCGCCACCGTCGTGATGATGACGAAGGGAACCTTGACCAACGGAGTGATTTTCCTCGGCTCCGAGGCTACGGGCTTGCCGCCGATCGTCGTAAATTTCTTCCCCTCCAGAAGATAGTTGTGGATGAAGAAGATCAGGATGCAGGGTGCGATCAGCACGACGGACAGGACGCTCCCCATGTTGAAATCGGACTCCCCGGTAATCATCGTGTAGGTGTCCGGGGCCAGGAA